>CASBQJ010000158.1 GCA_949127705.1 Synechococcales cyanobacterium PMM_0085 | reverse complement strand
TCTGTACGGCTCAACGCTGGAAAGGCTGATGCCGGAACACCGTAGATGCCTCATTCGGACATTAACTATCGATGAGTGCTGGTCCTGCGATCACATCCATGTGGACAAGCTAAAGCCACTGCTACACCCTCTCACCCGATACGAGAAAGACTTGCTGATTGAAGCGATCGCGGCCTCTCTCACCCACCACGGCAACCCGTGGGTAGAGACGGCACGGGAGATGGTGGCGATCGCCCAAAAAGAAGGCACCCCTAATCACTAGAGGTGCTCTCATTTAATTCAAAACCGCGCCCCTCCGCCAAGAAGCATGCGCGGCTTATGTATGTGAAACCAAACATGTCAGCATTATCACTCGTAAACTCAGGTTCACCCTGTCAGATTCCGGAAATTAAGCCAGTAAGGATAGAGTCGTCAGCCACATTGCCTAGCAGGGGCGATCGCAGATGACGATATCCATCATTAAACCGGGCTACATTACCGAATACAGCGATCGGTTTCTCTCCCTCTTCTGCCATCGATGGGACTACATCTGGGCAGCTCACGCCGCGCCAGGTGCGTCAACCAATTGGCACACCGAAAGCAAACACCCGCTATCAGACCGCATGGTGGGCAGCGGTAAATATCTCTACGGCGTGCGGTTTGGCCAGCATTGCACCTACGCCATGCTCGACATTGACAAAAATAGCCCATACCATCCCAGCCGCGATCCGTTCGCCGTCGGCAAAATGGCAGCAGCGCTGGAAAAATTGGGCTTATGCTCCCATGTGGCCATCACCAGCAGCTACAGCGGCGGCCTGCATCTTTACTTTCCCTTTGAGCCACTGACACAGCCCGTGGCCAGCTGGCAGCTGGCGATCGCGATCGACCAAACCCTTAAGAAAGCTGGGTTTTTGGTGCAAGACGGCTTGCTTGAATGTTTCCCAAATGTGCGAAATTATGACCCCGATGGGCCAACACTCTTCAAAGGCCATCGGTTGCCGCTGCAAGCTGGCAGCTATTTAATTGGTGACGATTGGCAGCTCTGCCACAGCACCCCAGAGCTATTCACCCAGCGCTGGGATTGGGCAACGATTCGCAACGCCATCGACCAGGGCGCGATCGACCGAGCCATTAAGCAGAGCGGGGTCAGAAATCAGCGGCTATCATTCAAGGCCAAAAAGTTTTTAAACGATCTCAATACCGAGGTAGAAAACGGCTGGACTAGCAACGGGCAAACAAACCACATTCTCGGGCGGATCGCCATGCGGTCTTATATATTTGGTCACTTCATCAGCGGGGCTAAGCCGCTCACGGGTGAGCGGCTGATCATGGATGTGGTGCGAGTTGCGATCGCCCTACCCGGCTACACCGACCACTGCCGCCATCAGCAAGAAATCTGGAACCGGGCTGAAGAGTGGGCCAGATGCGTTGAAAATTCCAGATACTACCCCTACCAGCACGGCAAACCCAAAGTAGAGAAGCCCTTAGAAGACGACGCCGCGCTGCCGCAAAGCTACAACAAATTTGTAGAAGAGCGGGCACGCGAGCGGCTATGTTTTGCCCTAGCAGACCTGCTCAATAAAGATGCCCTGCCCTTCAGCATCTCGGACCGATTCGATGCCCTCACCCTAAACTACGGCTTCAGCGGTCAAACCCTCTACCGCCACCGCGACCTGTGGCACCCAGATGTATTCGCCAGCGGCGGCGACGGCGGCGACGGCGGCGGCGACGGCGACGGCGAAAAGTTTTCCACAGGCAGCGACGACTCTTTTAAAGAATCGAGCGAGGGAGGCGCTTTGGGCGCACCCTCGCTCGAAAACGATACAAGCTTATTGGAACTAACCGAGCGTAAAGCCTTGCTAGACAAGGGCAAAAGGGCATTCTGGGAGGGCTGGAACCTAGAAACAGGGTGTAACAGCCCTCCTAGCGAGGGTTTGGGCGATCGCACCCTCGATAAAGGGGGGGGCGATGGGTAGAAATACTCAGGAAGATCAGCTCAACTTACTTCCTAGCCCCGAACTAGCCCGCTCACTTGCCATCATCAGCGCCTACAGCCGCATCCTAGAAGCTCAAAAAGAAGACTTCTACACCCGGCTAGTCAGCTGGGGCGTATCGGCATTGAGATTAGATGGGCGATCGGGTGCATGGATTAAGAGCCTGATTGCCCATCAATCGACTCTACAGCGGCAATGGTGGGCAATCAGGCAATACCTCCCAGAGGATGCCATTCACGCCCTGGCAAAGCAGCTAGACGCTCAAGTACAAGCAATTACAGACAAATACCGGAGGGAGAAATAATGGCGACAAAGTGGGTCAAAACCGGAGAAGCCTGTAGAGCATTGGGAATCGGGGTAAAACACCTCTGGAAGCTGCGCGATGAGGGTTTGCTTAAGCAGGGTGTCCATTGGCGCAACATTGCCCGTCCGCAAGCGGCACGGCCTACCTACCAGTGGAACCTTGCCAAAGTTGAGCAGGCACTAGAGACGCCGCAAGAGCTGCGTTAGTTGCTGTTAACGAACTGATTCATATAGTTTCTATTAGCCAAACCGCCTATTTGTAGGGGGTTGCTGTTAAGTGCATTTTTTGAGTTTTTGTTAGTAATGAGCAGCTTTGACACACGCCTAGCACAGGCTAACGGCAGATTGAAGGCGGGTAAGATTGGCCTTACCATTGAGCAACGCGGCGGGCGGCTGCTCCTACGCGCCATGTTTCCACCCAAACCAGACAGCGCCAAAACAAAACCCTATCAGCAGCGCTTGACGCTCAGCTACCATGCCAACCCGGCTGGGCTAAAGCTGGCAGAAGTGGAAGCTAAGGCAGTCGGGGCACTGCTAGACGCTGGTAACTTCTCATGGGAGCCATACCAAACCGCTCCAAAACCGCTATCGGTTGCCGATTGGGTGCAACGGTTCGAGCGCGACTACTTCACCAGGCGCGCCCGCAATGCCCAAAGTGAAACCACCTGGCGGCATGACTATCAGAAGGTGTTTAACACCCTGCCAGCCGATGAGCCGCTAACTGTGCAGCTGCTGCACAAGGCGATCGCCACCACAACACCCGATACCCGCACCCGTAAGCGATTTGTCGATGTTTGCACCCGGCTAGCCAAATTCGCCGCCCTAGAGGCCAATTTCTCAGCTCTACGGGGCAATTACTCACCCGCTAAGGTGCAGCCGCGTAGCTTGCCGTCAGACGCGGCGATCGCAGAATGGCGATCGCGCATTCCTAACCCAGCTTGGAAGCGCGCCTATGGTCTACTGGCCTGCTATGGTCTACGGCCTCATGAAGTGTTCAGCCTAAATTTTGAACGCTTCCCACTGATAGAAGTGGGTGAAGATACCAAAACCGGAGCGCGTCTGGTTTGGCCGCTCTATCCAGAGTGGGCAGAAACGTGGGAGTTACAGGGCACTTTACCCACCGTTACCGCGCGCAATAACTCCGATTTGGGTAGCCGGGTGACTCATGCCTTCGCCCGCTACAAAATTCCATTCTCGCCCTATGACCTGCGGCATTGCTGGGCAGTGCGAGCGATCGAGTTCGGCTTAGATGTATCCTTGGCAGCGGTTCAGATGGGTCATTCCGTCCGCATCCACTGCGACATTTACCACGCTTGGATCACCGATGAAATCCACCAGCGCGCCTATGCAGCACTTTTAGCAAATCCCAAAAGACCCAAACCACCGTGCGCCTAGAATTTGGCCTAAAAATCTGGGTCAATCAGGGATGGTTAGAGATGGTTAAGGATGGTTTACAAAAAGACAAGAAGCTAGAACCCTTACTTTCCAAAGGTTCTACACTTATTTTAGACACCGAAAATATGGCTCAGGCGGGATTTGAACCTGCGACCTTGGGCTTATGAGTCCCCTGCTCTAACCACTGAGCTACTGAGCCAAGCGTTAAGCCAACTGTTTTGCCGACTTAATTAAGCTGCTAATTTAGATTGGCCTTAATTAACAGCTTAATTAAGGTAACACATTTAGAACAATAGATGATAGCTTTTCAACGCCCCACCATGCTGCAATACCATCAAGATATCAGTGACGAATTCAAGACATGGCTTACAAAAAATAAATTGGAAAGCTGTCTATTTTCAACAGCGTTCCAATTTACTTTTACTTCAATTGTCTAGCGACGCGCTAGGTAAGTAGCTGGGTTCACGGCACCTTGATTAGGTAAATGAACTTCAAAGTGAACATGCGGGCCAGTGCTATAGCCCGTGCTGCCCATTGCAGCAATTTGCTCACCTTGATCTACTTCCTGACCGACACGAACCAGCAGGCGACTGTTATGACCATATCGGGTCATACTGCCATCCGGGTGACGGATGTCTACCATGTAGCCATAGCCACCGGAGTTCCAGCCTGAATACTGAACCACACCTGATGCAGCGGCCACAACGGGTGTACCCACAGGGGCAGCTACGTCAATTCCTCGATGCATACGACCCCAGCGCCAACCATATCCAGACGTTAGAACACCTCTAGCAGGCCAGATGTAGCCGTTGAAGTTAGCTGAACCTTGAGGCAAGAAAGCCTCAGCCCCAGCCAAAGCTGGCAATTCAGGAGAAACCATTCGACCTACTAGAGGTTCTAGTAGAGGCGAATAATTTTCAGACCCCAGAGATGCAGTCGCAACCAGCTGAGGTGCTGCATCGGCTGGTGAAGCCGTCTGCGGCAGCTGAGCATCTGCCGCAGGAACCGCAGCAGGCTCTTCGACGATCGCTTGCTGGGCTGACACTGACTCTTGACTTGAACCGCCAACGGCTCCAAAACTCTGAAGCACATCAGAGGTAGGAATCGTAGGACTTTGGGGCACAGTAGCTGCGACTAAGGGCTGAACATTAACCACTGCTGGCCGATTGCTCACGTCAGTACGCTCAACTGAGCGAGATGCCGTATAGCGGCGCATAGAAGCCACATCTTCAATCAGCAACTGCAAGTGAGAAAACGAACGTTGGTTCGAACTAACTGGCTGGCTGGATGGTTCTTGATGCGGTTGAACCACTCTAGGAGGGTTGGTGTAGGTTGAAACCGATGCGTGCGCCTGATCTAACCTCACAAATTCTGTGGAGAATATGGCAGTACCCGCAGTCTGAACAGCACTTGGTGCCGCTAATGCAGGCACTGTGTCGGCAGGTACAGTGGGTGTGCTGACCAAGACAGATGTAGGTAGCGCCGAAATGGCTGGGCTGCTAGTTTCAAAAGACCGAGTGGAGGGCGCTGACTCATCTACAGCTGGAGTAACTGTCCCAGCGCTGGCAACAGCAGGAACAGAAGTAACTGATACCGAGTCTGGTATCTGGAGGATCTGACCCACTCGAATAAAGTCGGGGTTGCCAATGCGGTTGGTTTGAACCAACGTTTCTTCAGAAACACCGTTCTCTTGAGCAATTTGAGCCAGAGTTTCGCCAAACGTCACGCGATAGGCGATGGTTTGGTCGGCTCCTGGACTTTGCCCAGCAGTGGCCGGGACATTAGCTGAAGCTGTGACCACCTGGCTAGCTGCTAAACCAAGACTGAGGGCAGTAGCAGGACTATAAGTGTCAACAGAGGCGACTTCGCTAACTGGCACTACCAGTGGCTGGCTGACCCGCAATACGTTGGGGTCAGCTAGCTGGTTCACAGCTTGCAACACTCGCTGTGGCACATCATAGGCTCGGGCGATCGCTCCCAACGTGTCACCAGGCTTGACGTGATATGTAGTTGCTGATTCAGATGGCGCTAAGCCTGGAGTTTCGGCTACAAAACGGGATCGAAAATCAGCGGAAGACTCAGAGTTTAAGCCTGAAGTGGGTAATGGCGTAATGGCCTTGCTAGGACTGTTGCCTAAATAATTTGACCCTTGAGCGGATCCCAACCCAGCCAAACTGTCTCTTAACTGCTCACGCTGCAACCGCAATCGACTTAAGCCTCGAGGTGCCGTTTCAGAAATAACGGTATTCAAAGAACCCGATGCAGGACTCTTAAACCCGTTAGATCCTGAAGATGACTGATCGAATCGCGGCAGAGACGCAACAGATCTAGACTCTCTCAAAGCGCTTAAAGCCGCAGGTGACGCAGGAATTTGTATAGTCTGACCAATCTGGACAATGGCGCTGGGCGCAATACCATTGGCATTGGCGAGAGATCGCAAAGAAGTGCGATATTGGCGGGCAATGCTGCGGAGCGTTTGCCCCTGGCTAACCCGATGAGAAAAGGTTTCTCCCACCCAAACAGACGCTGGCTTTGCCTTAAGAGGTGAGAGTTCAACCGCAGGTTCGAGCGGAATAGACTCAAACTCCGGTGAGGCCACCCTTAGCTCAGACTCAGCAAACCGTGGTTCAGCAGCCGATGCTTGATCATCATGTCGAGGAATAAGCAGGCTGGATGCACCCATAGAGAGAGCTAATCCAAGCATGGCGGCAGAAGTGCGAACCTTGCGGCTAGTCCCTTGGGAAGACTGCCTAGGCTGCTCGGGAACGGCTTCAGAGCCGGATTGATCACAGGAAACAGGCTTAACCGTCTGCGGAAATGCTCGTCTCAAAGAAATAACCTCCTGTTGAGCGGCGTTTAACTGTCTTAGGTAAATCACGATATCACCAGTCAATGATTTAAATCACATTGAACCCAGGACATTGATCACTGACGAACCGGACGACTAGGTAACATTACCTTGGTTTTTTAACTTAGACAAGCATTACACCAGTCTTCAGAAAAATCAACACTCGCCTTGAAGGATGCATCAGCCAAGCCAGAAAGCCGTCTCTTTCAACGTTTACAAGAACCTGTAGGGTTGCTATAACCTACTTCAAACATACTCAACCGACGAGTTTACACTACCTTCTTCAAAAACACCACATGAAAAACACAGCACGGTCTCAATCTTCACTTCAAACAAATTGTTTTAGAGGGTGTTTGAAACAAGAGCTTGACCACCATAACTAGAGCCAAGATGTTTGACAGGAAAGGCTTGTGACTCTAACTCAGCATAATTGACTAGGCTTAAAAACAGATAATTTCACATGCTGGACGATAGAGCTTCCTGAATGCTTTGCGAGGCAGCCAGGAAGAGGGTAAGTCGCCATTTATGAGGCGGCGATCGCCATGACAATGGAGTGTCGTAAGTATATGCAGAAGGTGTTTGAAAAAACCGGATGAAACAAAGGCAATCTCCTCGGCAAAAACTGCCGATTTTTAATATGAATTTCTTATATGACCCTTGTGGTTTTGGTATCTCAAGTTACTGCGAAGCTCTAAACTTACTATTTTCTGACTTAAAAATGGTCACATTGACAGACTTTCTGTTGCCTAAACTACATCTTGACAGGAGATTGAAGTTCTCGCCTGCCAAGGGATCTGGCAGCTTTTGAGCTGTGAGCTAGTGCAGCCTAAATAGCGGTGCTAGTGCAGCAATTGCCAGGACACTTGACGCAGTAGCCTCCACCCAAAACGCTCTTTATAGCTTTGCTGATGGAGTTGATCTAGCTAATTGTGGTTAGATTGCCAGACGCTCTTAGTTTCAGCAGGTCTCCAGCCGAAGATAACTCAAGAGTTATGAATGCAGAAAAGCTAGGATTTTTGCCCTTTATCTATCCCCTAGGCAGTCCAGGATAGACTCGCTAATCCTCTAGATAGCCCAACTGACGGCGTGCTTCAAATAGTCCTATCGCGGCGCTCACAGACAGGTTTAAGCTGCGAACGCCAGTTTGGCTCATGGGAATTCTGACAACGAGGTCGCAGGCTGCGAGCACTTCAGGCGAAAGCCCCGTTGTCTCACAGCCCAGCAGCAGCCAATCATCTTCCTTAAATTGGACTTTAGTATAACTGCATAACCCTGAAGTGCTAAAACCGAGCCAGCGCCCATGGCGCTGCTGATGATAGATCCGAAAATCTTCTAAGGTGTCATGAACGCGGAGGTTAACGTGTTCCCAATAATCTAAGCCTGCCCGCTTGAGATAGCGATCGCTAATTTCAAACCCCAATGGCCCCACCAAATGAAGTTCTGTCCCGGTAGCGGCACAAGTTCGAGCAATATTGCCTGTATTGGGCGGAATTTGGGGATTAACTAAAACAATTTGGGGCATACAAGCAAATTTTGGGCAGATCTAAATAATCTCAATAGCCAGCTAGCTAGGCAGATCTCTCAATAGCTAGCTATATCTGTTGTTTTCGATGATCTCTACTTCGATGATTTCTATAGTGATAGCTATCCTAACTGGTTTTTAACACCGATAGCTTGGGGATGCCTTTCCTCGGCCATAACCTGCTTAATCCCCTGCCATGACAAGGGTTACCCGAAAAGAAAATTCTGCATAGCAGTTGAAGGCGTCTCGCCCTAGCCGATCAAGATAGGTTGCTATAGTTATTTCTGATGGATGAGAATGTGAAGAAAAAATTAAGCCATTGAGACGAATTTTTAGAGGTAATCTGGTCGCGATCGCCATGGAACCCCCAATGAACCGACACAGTCTAAAGTAAAGTCAGCCAGTTTAGACTAGACAGTCTAGTTTGAGATCAGGGTCAACCGCCGCTTTGAATAAGACGTGATTACAATTCAGGATCTACCGAAAAAGTGCTAACCGAGACGTCTTCAGGCAGCAGTGACAAGCGAGAACAAATTTTGGCGGGGGCGATGCAGATTTTTCTATCCCACGGCTATGCAGGCACCAGTATGGATCGGGCTGCCGCTGCCGCTGGAGTCTCGAAGCAGACCATCTACAGCCACTTTCGGGATAAAGAAGGGTTGTTTACCGCCCTGATTGAACGCGTCACCATTGAGCGGTTTCAGACAGACATGGGCATGGATATCGAGCGTTTTTTGCAGGGCGAACCCGCCCTAGTGCTCCGTCGCCTCGCCGAGATGTATTTGCAAAAGATGACCGATCCAGAATATTTGGCGCTGTTTCGGCTGGTGATTGCCGAATCGGTTCGCTTTCCTGAACTGGCACAGCTTTATACCCGAACGGTGATCCAGCGGGGTCAAGTCGAACTGAGCAATTACTTTCGCGCCCACGCTACGCTCAATATTGCCGATCCAGAAGCGACAGCCCGTATTTTCTGGGGAGCGCTGGTGTCATTCTTGCTGTCCAACGAGCTGCTCTATGGCAATGTGATTATTCCATTGGAAAAGGAGCGCTTGGTCAACAGTCTAATTGCCCTAATCTTGCCAGACCCGCCTACCGGTGCGATAAATTTGCCAACCCAGTACGAATCGCCACCTCAAGTTGGATTTTTTCTTTAGCCATGAGTGTTTTTCAACCGACATCTCTGGCAGACGGTGGGGTTGCTTGTCAACTCTGGTAGGATCATGTCTTGACAGCACACTCTAAAGAGACGACTAAAAC
>CASBQJ010000157.1 GCA_949127705.1 Synechococcales cyanobacterium PMM_0085 | reverse complement strand
GCAGGTTGTCGCCAGACAGGTAGCCGCGATCGCCCACCTGCCCGCCCGACTCGGCATAAAAAGGAGTTTGGTTCAGCACAATTTGCACGTCGGTGCCGGCACTGGCCGAGTTGACAGGCTTGCCCTCTGTCAACAGCAGCACCACATCGGCAGCGCTAGAGAGCTGGGTATAGCCCAGGAAAACCGTCTCGTGCAGCTGTCCTGCCACTGTATCGAGGCTGCCCTGCACCGTCAGGTCAATGGTTTCGTGGGCATCTCGGGAGCGATCGCGCTGGGCGGCCATGGCGGTTTGGAAGCCTGCTTCGTCTACCGTTAGCCCCTTTTCTTCGGCAATTTCCTGGGTTAGCTCTAGCGGAAAGCCGTAGGTGTCGTAGAGGGTAAAGGCATCTTGTCCGGTAATTTGGCCGCCCGCAGGCAGCTTGTTGAGCAACTCGGTCAGCAGTTTTTCGCCCCGTTCCAGAGTTTCCAGAAAGCGCGATTCTTCTAGCGCTAGTTCTGCTTTAATCGCCGTTTCTTGCTGTCGCAGGTTGGGATAGGCCGCTTCGGAAAGGGCGATCGCCGCCTCTGCTACCGTGTTAACAAACGGCTGGTCAATCCCCACTAACCTGCCATGACGCACCACCCGCCGAATCAGTCGCCGCAGCACATAGCCCCGCCCCAAGTTAGACGCGCTAATGCCATCGGCAATCATATGGATTACGGCACGGACATGGTCACCAATTACTTTCAGCGAGGTTTTGGTCAGCTCGTCGCACTGGGTATAGTCCAACCCGGCAATGTCTGCCGCCGCTTTCACAATCGGGAAAATTAGGTCGGTTTCGTAGTTATTGGGCACCCGCTGAAGAATTTGCGCCATCCGCTCTAAGCCCAGCCCTGTGTCAATATTTTGCGCCTGGAGCGGGGTGAGAGTGCCCTCCGCATCCCGGTTGTATTGCATGAATACCAGGTTGTAGAACTCAATAAAGCGGGTGTCGTCTTCTAGGTCAATCTCGTCGCCGCGCTCAGGGTGAAAGTCGAAGTAGATTTCGGAACAAGGGCCACAGGGACCAGTGGGTCCCGACACCCAAAAATTGTCCTTTTCATCCATCCGCTGAATGCGGGCGGCGGGGATGCCCACCTGGTCACGCCAAATGGCAAACGCTTCATCGTCGTCGCGGAACACGCTAACCACGAGCTGCTCGGCGGGCAGCTTGAATACTTCTGTGGACAGCTCCCACGCCCAGGCGATCGCCTTTTCCTTAAAGTAGTCACCAAAGCTAAAATTCCCCAGCATCTCAAAAAACGTATGGTGCCGCGCCGTGCGGCCAACGTTTTCGATATCGTTAGTGCGGATACATTTCTGTGAGGTGGTGGCACGCAAGAACTCAGACGCCCGCTGCCCCAGAAAAATGGGCTTAAACTGCAACATCCCAGCAATCGTCAACAGCACTGTTGGATCTTCGGGTACCAGCGATGCGCTCGGCAAAATTTGATGCCCTCGATTCGCATAGAACTGAAGAAACGTTTGACGAATCTGGGCACCGCTTAGCATGGGGCTTCCCTGGCGAGATGGGAGTTGAGACATATGGTTTTCTACGTTGACACTGGCTTGGTAAGCATTTCACAACCCGTTGAACACCCTAGCAGATTGTCTGGGCAGATTGTCTGGGCAGATTATCTGGATCGTCTATAATCCAATCTTCAGGTAAAAGCACAATTGCAAAATCAGGTCTTGGCATCTTCTTTTATCATGCCGCAGGATTAGTCAGATGTTGGAACTTTGCTGCTGTCTGTCTGGCGCTATCCTCCTGGTTTTAGATTTCACAGTAGCCAGAGCAACCGGGTCTATAGATTCTGAAACTCAGGCATTTCTTTGTGTATTCATGTGAATCTACTCCTTCCGATCAAATTACGCTCAGAGGCTGCAACCATGTAGGTTTTAGCAATCAGGGCAGTCTAACGGTTGAAAATTAAACTGGTTCTGGGTTTTGAGTGAAGCGGTCAACTGAGAACTTAAAACCCAATCATTCCTAGGTTGCAGGCATTTGAGGGATTTCCCTGCTTATTTTTTGTTGATACTATCTGTCTTTCCCCTCGGAGAGAATTATTTGTTGATTCTTGGAGCGAGTGCGGCATACGATCAATGAATGCTTCAATTCTTGTCGTTGGAGATAGTGACTTTCTAGCGGGACTTCAGGACATGATTCCTGAATTGTCCAGGTTTACGGTGGAAGTTGTGCCCAATCCCCGCGAGGCAACCCGGCTGATTCAGGCTCAGCAGCCCGATTTGCTGTTGATCCAAGCCAGCCAAGCCGGTTGTTTAGACTTATGTCAACAAATAAAATCGCAGACGCAGATCGCCTGGATTTATTGCATTGTCCTAGATTCGCATCCAGTGAAGGATGCGTCTGCGCTATGGCAACTGTGGCAGTCGGAGCTGACGGTTAAAACCAATATGCTAGAGGCGGGTGCAGATGCATATATTTGTCTATATTTGTCCTCTTTTCCCATGGTTGGGACTGGGGTCGATCCAGATTTTGTTCTAGCACAGCAACAGTTTTTGGTCGCGCAGGTAGGGGTTGGCTTACAGCGGGTACAAACGCATCGTGACCTAATGCGGGCCAACGATGTCCTGTCGGCGATCGCCCTTTCAGATCCACTGACCGAACTGAATAACCGTCGTGCCTTTGAGTGGGAACTGCCTCGACAAATCCACAGTGCGCGGGCACGCGCTACACCCATTAGTCTGCTGATACTGGACGTAGATTTCTTTAAGCGGATCAACGATACCTACGGGCACCTCATTGGCGATCGCGCTCTAGAGGTGATTGCGGCTCGTTTGCGCCACAACCTGCGGTTTTATGACACTCCCTTTCGCTATGGGGGCGAAGAGTTTGTGGTGTTGCTCAGCGATACCGCGTCACAGGAAGCCGGGGCGATCGCCAATCGGATTTGCCGTCTGATTAGTGATCGACCCTTTACCATCAGCGATACTCTCGACCTCCATATTACGATCAGTGCTGGGGTCGCTTCTCTGCTGCCCTATGATGACCCCCGTGGGATCAGTCTGCTGCGCCGAGCTGACAAAAACTTACTCCAAGCCAAGGCGCGAGGTCGCAATTGTGCGGTGAACAATGAGGAGGAGGAGGAGGAATGAAG
>CASBQJ010000156.1 GCA_949127705.1 Synechococcales cyanobacterium PMM_0085 | reverse complement strand
CACTGCGGCTGCGAAATTCCGCTTCCATCAAAATCTGTTTAAGGATCGAAATCGTCAGGTCTTTATAGGCGTATTGCTCCATGTCGAAGTGGACGGCAGCACCCAGTTCTTTGGCGCGGCGCAGCAGAGTGCGGGCGCGATCGCTTACCTGTGCTTGACTGCCCTGGGCATCTAGCGGGTCAAATTGCGAATAGAATGCCGTTAGCTTGACCGATACCTGCACCTTGGGCAGCGCTTCGCCATCGGCTGTATCGATTTGTGGCACGGTTGGCCAAGACTTAGAGGCCGTGGTCAACGCGTCCATCAACTCCATGTAGCGATCGAGGTAGGACTGCGCCTCGACTTCCGTAATCACGGCCTCGCCCAGCAAATCGACGGTGAACGCCATCTTGTCGCGCCGTAGCTGCTCCAGGGTTTTGATGACCTGTTTAATCGTTTCGCCGGAGATATACTTGTGCGCCAGCGTTTCAACAGCGGTCGAAACGGTCGTGGCGGCTACCTGCCCCGGCATCGACTCCGGACTGGCAAAATTCAGCATCCCCTTCAGCGCATTGGGTAGCTCAACGTTGTCCTTGCCTAAATATTCTTGCAAATGACGGGCAATCTCGGCCTTGCTTTGCAGCGATGGGAGGGCATCAATGAAGTGAAATAGCTGCACCCGCAATCCAGGATTACCCATCGTCCAACCCAGCAGTTTTTCGCTCAGATTGATCTGGTCGCGCATTTGGGCAAAGAAGGAGCGGTTCTCGCGGGTCGCCGACAGCAGTTGACGGGCGATCGCCTGAGTGTTTGGTTCGTATTGTGTGACGCCAACTTGACTAACCACAGGTTACATACTCCTGGAAGAACGTGGATGTGAGAATTCTCAGTCCTCTATCTTCTCATTGTCCTGATTTTCACAGGAAACAGGTTTTAAGGATTGTTATGGGTTGTGGAGATTTAAGCGTTATAACGCTTTGGCGAGGGATTGGGGTACTACACCCTTTACAGTGGATAATTCAGAAAAGGGTTAGAGACTTGCGGCGGGCTGATGGCTCGAAGGCGGTTGCAAAGAGAGCTGAAATTCCGTTTGAATTGCAGCCGCAATACCCTTGACCACGTGATCTGCCATGAGTTCGCCCTTCTCCGCAGAGGCGGCTTTGGCAGAGGAGAGCACACCGGACGCGGGCACCCATTCAGACCGTTGAGGGAATGTATCGTAGGGGGGAAAGTTAACTGGAGGCACGTCTGGGATGCGATCGAGTCTGACCAATTTGGGGTGATAGTGCGCCATTAAAGAGGTTTCCATCACGGCGGCGTGTTCTAGCGCGAAGCCAGGGAACCCATCGGGGAAAACGCAATTCAAAATATCATCCGTCAAAAAATCCCAGTATTCCAGTCTCATCACCCGGAGATGGTCTGCCCCACCGACCTCTCGGATTGCTAGTTCAATGCCTTCCGTCAGAAACCACTGATTCTCGTAGTGACCGTTTACCACCACAATGCGGGCAGCGCCTTGACGCGCCAATTCTCGCAGCACGTCTCGCACCACTTGGATCAAGCTGGTGCCATCGAGACTGGTGGTTCCCGCGAAGCTTTGTCCTCCGCCGGATTTGGGCTGCGACTTGTAGCCGTAGCTAATGACAGGGGCGACAACGCCGTTGATTTGCTCTGCCACACCTTGGGCGATCGCCGTACTCAGCAGTGCATCTGTGCCCAGCGGCAGGTGAGGGCCATGCTGTTCTAGCGCACCGCAGGGGAGGAGGACAACGAGATTTTCCTCCTGAAGCCGCTGCTGATATTCAATCCAACTTAACGAACCCATCATCAGTGGATGCATAAGCAATTTACCTCTAAAGAAATTCTTGGCTAACTGGGCGATCGCAGGATGCACTAATTCTCTGAGGGGTTTTGTGCAGTTGCTCATCCCGCGCCTGTCAGGATAGTGGAGCAACAGCGATCGTGAATGTGACTTCTGATACGAAAACCCGCCTTTTCTTGCTAAAACCACAAGTGTGAGCGGTTTTGATTGAATGAAAAGAGATACATGCGTTTTGCGCTTAAGAATTTAGTGATTTAACGGCTTTTTATTTGCGATTATCTTGACTCAAAACATGCCAAAAAATGTCATGCTTCTCGGATGAAACCTGAATAAATCGCTGAAAGGCTGTCCTGTTGCGGTTTAGGGCGATACTAAGCCAGTCAACCACCGTTCATTAACCCAATACATACTTATACTCAGCTTTCAGCAGCTTCATCACCACCTGAGACTCGTAGCGGATAACGCCAGGAATCTGATGGAGCTTTGCGTAAAAGGCCAGCAGCTCATCGTGAGTGCCAAAACTGAGGTCAATCACAATATTGTGATGGCCCGCAGTGATGGCGACAAACTGAACTTCTTCAATTTCAGCTAGCGCTGCGGCAACAGCGTCAATTTTGCCGTTTTCTACAAACAGTTGAACGATCATGACGTGAGGCGTACCCAAATATTCAGGGTTTAGCGTTGCGTTAACCCTAAGAATTTTGGATTGCAGCAGCTTCTGGACTCGATAGCGGGCAGTCGCTTCAGGCAGATTCAGCCGTTTAGCAACCTCGGTAAACGACATTCGTCCTTCAACCTTGAGCAGACCAATGATGGCGCGATCGAGATCGTCAATCAGCGCTTGAGTGGGAGGGATAGGGCTGCTTTGGGTCATGACATTTAGAAAACCACAAGGTTCTCGACGTTTGATTGCTGAAATAGTAACGTGTTTTTGATTAATTGCGATTGTATTATAGATAACTTTTCTGGATTGTGAATTTTCTTAGAATGTAGTTCAACTCATTAAGGTTTTAGCAAGAGGGCGTTCAGCCGCTCATCAGCCGCTCATTGGTTTGGCGCTACGATTTCTGCACCTTCACGCAGAGCATGACGGCTTTCCTGCTCAAGGATCAGCGTTCAGACGTTTTATTTTTCTATCAGCAATCATTGATGACCAACCACTTATACTCTCTTCGAGAGTTAGTTTATGCTGGATACTCATGTAACTCATGACCCCATTCTCTACAACGCATGGCACGTTGTCACATTGGCAGACCATGTGAACGCAGATCAGCCGCTGCAAGCCCATCTTCTGGGTGACGCCATTACCCTGTGGCGGTTTGAAGGCAAGATTATTGCCTGTCAAGATCAGTGTCCTCATCGAGGCGTTTCCCTTTCCCAGGGGTCGATTGACTGTAGCGGCGCAATTGTATGTCCTTATCATGCAATGTCCTTCGATTTGCAGGGACACTGCACAAGAATTCCGGCTGACCTGAAAATTACTTCTTTTCCTCAGTCTGCCAATCTCCGCACCTACAAAGTGGTCGAGCGGTATGGCTTTGTCTGGGTCTGTTTGGGTGAGCCAACGCAGGAAATTCCAGCGTTTTTGGAGTGGGATCAAGCTAACGCGATCGCCTTCCAGTGTGGCCCCTACCACATCAACACCAGCGGCCCGAGAATTCTCGAGAACTTTGTGGATATTGCCCACTTTCCCTTTACTCACAGCGGGCTACTGGGCGATCCGAATTTTCCAGAGGTGTCAAATTATGATCTGACTGTTGAGAACGGCGAAATTTGCGCCAGCAATATTCACTTTCATCAGCCGAATCCAGAAGGGACTGGCGAAGCAAAATCCGTTTCCTATGTCTACAAAATTTTGCGACCGCTAGTGAGCTGGTTTCAGAAAGGAGACGAGGGTAGGCAGTTTTCGATTTTCATTGCCATCACCCCTGTTGAAGAAACGCGCAGTATTGCTTGGCTAGGTGTTGCCCGCAATTATTCTCCCGAAGTTTCTAATGATGAACTTCGCACCTTCCAAGATGATGTCATGGCTCAAGATGTGCCGATGGTGGAGTCGCAGCGACCGCAGAAGCTGCCGCTCAATTTGCAGCAAGAGTTTCATTTCCCTTGCGACAAGATGTCGATCGCTTATCGAAAATGGCTGACGCAGCTCGGTCTTCAGTTCGGTGTCTGCTAGCGTAGCCCATTGGATTTTTTCTGTGTCTGACCGCATTCAGTTAGGCGTCAATGTTACATAAACCGGACATTCCTGTTCCATCCCCATCACTACTATGAATCGTTTCTTCCGACCGTCTCGTTTCTTTGTTCAAGTTTGCGCTTGTCATGCCGACGATTTTCACCGGCTTTACCGCAGTTGCCTGTTCTTCTGGCTCGAACCA
The DNA here is from genome assembly GCA_949127705.1 of Synechococcales cyanobacterium PMM_0085. Taxonomy (GTDB): domain Bacteria; phylum Cyanobacteriota; class Cyanobacteriia; order Elainellales; family Elainellaceae; genus CASBQJ01. The sequence goes on along the minus strand of CASBQJ010000156.1, from coordinate 9,747 downwards.
GACTCCTGGCAGCGTTCAAGAAATATAACCGCTCTCAGGATCGGTTTTGATGCTCACCTTTGGCAGATGCAATAGGTGAAATCGTCCTCTAAGATTGAGATTCCGGCGTTTTAAGTCAGCTTCTGTGCATCAACCCGAACTGCCCCTGTTTTCCACCGCCCCAGCCGACCCATTCCCGGCTCCAGCAGATCGTGCCCAAGCCCTTCAGCACAAGGCATTACAGGTACACGATCGCCTCTGCGTAGAGTATGGGTGCCCGATTCCCTATGGACACCACAACCTCGATCCCATGAGCGAGCTGGTATCTGCGCTGCTCTCTCACCGCACTAAAAATAAAGCATCGGGGCTGGCGTTTCGGCAGTTGCGCGATCGCTACCCCACTTGGCAAGCCGTGCGGGATGCGCCGGTTGAGGATATACAGGCGGCGATCGCACCCTGTACCTACCCGGAGCTGAAAGCGCCGCGCTTGCAGCAAATTTTGCGATTACTCACCGAGCGGCTCCACGGCGATCTAGCGCTAGAGTTTTTGGGTGATTTATCAGTTCCAGACGCGCGCGCTTGGTTAGAATCATTGCCGGGAGTTGGCCCCAAAACCAGTGCAGCGGTGATCAGCTTCAGTACGTTGCGGGGGACAGCGCTGCCTGTAGACAGCCACCATCACCGCGTGGCCATCCGTCTGGGCTTAATCCCCGCGAACACAGCGGTCGGAGCGGCTCATGCGCTACTGGAGGCGCAGTTGCCGCCTAAATGGACAGCACAGCAGGTCTATGATAACCACCAGGTGCTGATGCGCCATGGCCAACAGTGCTGTTTTTACCGACAGCCTGCATGCGATCGTTGCCCTGTGCTCGATTTGTGCGCATTTGGGCAACAGTGCTCTCGTTCGTAGGCAACAGGCGAGAAGGAGCGCTGTCCTTGCTCTCCCCGTGATGGCCGTCGATGGTTTTTACGAGCAGAGGCGGTGAAGCGAGACTATGTAACCCTACAAAACGAGAACATGTCAGCTAAGCCTGAGGCCGTGAAAGCATTAGTGAGAAGAGGTGGGAACTGACGTTCATTGCCGACATGGCTTGCTCCAGTGAGTGAGTGAGTCTTTGGAACTTGCCGACCCCTAAAAGGCTGAAATTTGGCAAAGACAAACTTCAGCTACGCCAATTAGGGGCGGTTGAATCCGCGATGAAATGCTCCCCATTAAACCAGCCTGCACCGTTTTTGATAGTCTGCCGCTTGCTGTTGACGCAGATGAACTAACCCTTTACTGACTACTTTCCACAGCGGTGGGGCTTCATTTTTTAATGCTCCCAAAGGGGCTAGCCATTCTGCCACATCAGGATGAGTGGCTTCTAGGCAAGTTAACAACGTTTCCCAAAACGGCATCCACATGGCGTCATGATAGTGCAGAATCTTAGTCGTGCGCAGTGTTTCGGCATCGTACCACTGCGGGTACGTTTTAGTTCCCATGCCGTAATTATGCGAATGGGGCAGCGATCGCCAGCGTAGCCCTTGTTGCACCATCGCCATTCCGAGGGTGTGCTGTGTAAAGTAAAGTCCAGCCTGCTCTGAGGCAATATGGGCATTTAGCAGCCGCAGCGTGGTGTCGAGATGATGCTGGGAAAAGTGGGTAGCGCGACGATAGACAAATACACCGCTGTTCCAATAGAGGCGAATCCGTGCCTTGTCGCGCTCCGTCGTAATCCACGGCAACTCTTCCACCGTTAGACCTACGGCATGGCATGCGGCCTGCCAATACGGATCAAACGGATCGTCAGAGCCAGCTGTCCCAATATTTTTGTCAGGGGCACAGGCCGCGAAGTCTTCGCTGTTGGTCAACACGAGTTGGCTGGGTTCATCCAAAATCAGCAGGTCACTATCCAGCCAAGCCATGAATTCTGTGGAGCAGCGGTCTTCTACAGCTGCCATAGCGTAGTGCTTATTCAAAAAGCTTTTCCAGGCATACTGGTTGTCGGCATGGAAACGGTAATGCTCTACGTTTAGAGCGTCAAACGCTCGCCGTGTCTTGGCCGCCAGTGGTGGGCCAAAGCGAGGCGTCACGGCCACCACTGGCGATTGGGCAAACTGCCCACCCCAGCGCCGCAAACTTTCTACCATCCGTAGGGTTTGGGTTTCTAGCCAGCCAGACTCTACACAACAAACGAAGGTAGTGTCTGAGGTTGAATTGATCATGCTATCTCCGTTCACTGAAGTGTTTAACGATACGTTCGTTTAATCGTTCACAATACCGCTGCTGAAACCTTATTTTTTTAAATCACCTGCTAGGATATTTCTGTCTTGGCAACGCGACTAAAATAGTTCGCAGTATGGCCGCCCAACTGCGAGCAGGATCATAGAAGCATTCTTGTAATCTAAGACAAGCGCGTTGTTTGTGTTGATAGAAGATGCGATCGCTCCACAGCTTCAACAACGCATCGCCATAGCCTTGCAGATCGTCTGGCGACACTTCTACTACAGCCGCTCTGACATAAGACAGGGCGGGACAGGTGGCGGCGGTGACCACGGGACGCCCTGCTAGGACACCTTCCACCACTACCTTATTTAGCCCTTCCCCAAAATCTGTGCGCGTCGGTGCAATAATGACGTGAGACTGGGCGTAGTGCTGCCGCATCTGCGCTTGATTGCAGTGGCCGTGGCAGAAAAAAACTAATTCTAGACCAGCGCCCCGGACGGCCTGCCGCAACTCGTCAAGCGCCGTACCCTCGCCGCACAAGTCAAACATGATCTCACCTTGACTTGCTCTTGCCAGCCGCTTGGCAATTTCCAGCAAATCAAACACCCCTTTTTCAGGTTCAATTCGGCCAGCAAACAGCACCCGAAAGGGCGATCGCCCCTGACTCAAATCTTGCGTGCACCAGTTTGAGGGAGCCAGATCGGCAAATTGCTCTCGTCGGTAAATGGGTAAAAATAGAGCAACTGGTGGCTGTAGAGTCCCTGCCAATTGCTCTACTTGCCCTGCAATCTCAGTGGATACCGCTAAAATTGCCGTGACCTGATTGCGAAACAGAGCGCGATTCAGCCGCCACAGCAGGTGTTCGATCCGACGCTGGGGCTGAAATGTTCGCCACAGCAGGCAGTGCAGCGAGGGAATCACGCGAATCCCCAATAGCGGCAGCAGCCCCAACACAAACCAATGGGTGGTACCGTCGGCCACAATTACCACCGTTGCCTGAAAGCGGACAGCCGAGATCACCAAGCGTAGTCCATACCAAATCTGCCCCAGATGAAACAGAATGTGAGGCGATCGCTGCCAGAGAATTGGCCGATGTTCTAATCTAAATGATCCGGCCTGTAGCTGCTCTGTCCTAGGATGTGATGCCAGAATGTAACCCGTCGCGTGTAACGACTGACAAACATCATAGAATTGGCTGGAATAGGTGACCGCCACTTGAGAGGGGTCGTCTGTTCCGTTGACCCAGTGTTGATATGTGGCAATTACATCTCCAGGGCCAGCAGCATATACAATGCGAAACGGGTTTGATATCTGCGGATCTGACATCTGGGCTAGCTCGGAATGAGTGAATGCGTCGATTCGATCGGTTGAGTTGTTTACGAGTAATCGTTCTTAATAGCAAGAGTTCCCCCTTGCGCTATCAGACTATCGGAGGACGGCGCTAAGGTGATGGACGAATTTTGCAGGAGTTGCCTCGGTTAGTGCTGTAGGGTAGTTAGGCGTTTAGATGAGGGCATCTTGTTGGGAGACAGCCGCGTTTGAGTCGGTTTCACGACCTGTGGATGTATGACTAACCCAGCAATTCCTCCACAGGCTAGCGTAAACACTGGATTAACCATGGCATTTAACACACAATCTAACGCAAACAGCGTGCTGACCACAGTTAGACAAGCTACAGGGGCGATGTCGGGGTGCTTCCAGGTATGCGGTCGATAACGCGAAAAACAAAAGCAAAGAGACGGCAATAGGATGGAACTAAACAAACTAATAACACCCACTACACCTTGATTACCAAAGGCAATAATCCACAAACTGTCTGTTACAGAAATATCTTTGCCGTAATCGTCATACACCCGAGCCCGTCCCCATCCTCCCCAGCCAAACATCGGGCTTTCACGCGCCTTCTCACCCAAAATCTCTTCGTTTGCTAACCGAAAGTCTAAAGACTGCGCCCGTTCCGCATTCAGGGTTTTGGTGAGCGTAACATTGATTTGTGCTCGTCGCTCAGGGGTAATCGCTCCCGATACGCCTAGATAAAGATATCCAGTAATGAACGTGATTAGCACCAGCAACGGCAGCGTACTGCGCAGTTTTTTGCCCCCAAATAAAATGCCTAGCCCCATCACCAACAGGAGATAAGCTCCGGTAGAGCGGCAATTGATAAACGTAAATAGCAGAGTCAAGGTGAGCAATTTGATTGGTTTGCCCCAAAAACTTTTCAGGACGCCCGCATACCAAAGCCAAATGCCGATCAGCGTTGCCGCCATCATCCAAGCACCCACCGCTAGCCCGTGCACCATAAATACAGTGGGGCGATAGCCACCCATTCGCATCGTTTGGGAAAAGTCTAAACTTGCATGAAAACCGTAAACCAGACGGTGCAGTTGCGGACTAATTCGCGACTCTAGGAGGCAGAGCGGGACGTAGGCTAATCCTCCGGCAAAAATGGCGATCGCCAACTGTTTTAGCCCGACTAAATTGCCCAAATACAGCCGCCCTAAAAAATACGGCAGGCCCCACGTCACCACTTGTTCCATTGAGGAAGAGAAGCCATCATAGGCACCTAAATCATTCGCTATCGAAGACGCCATGGGGCTGAGGCACCAGATTCCCATGGGCAGATCTAGCCATCCTGGTTTGAAGGCGCGGAAGCGCCCAGCGTCATAAACAAACGTGGCTAGCAAAATGCCGTAGCAGGTGGCAGACATTTTGGTGTAGTCTGGCAAGCCGGGTAGGGGATAGCCCGCTTGGGGCAAAAATAGCCATGCCACTACAAAGCTAATAATGACTGCACGGCGGGCTGGATACCGCACAAATAGGTGCAGTACGACAGGAATCCAACCAAACATGACCAGAGGAACCAGAGGACTCATGGGGTTTAAACAGCCTTTTAGTGAGGAACCAGTAGGGGTAGTCCTAAACCCAGCGCATACCGAGCGCATAGCATCATCGCCAATAAACCCAGGTAAACAGCTGTGGCTTGCAAATCTTGCTTCCAGCACGTTAACTGTTCGCGGTGCAGCCCATAGAGCACCACACCGTACATTGGTAAATCGCTAAACGTAATGACCAGCACGGCTCCCCACAGCCCTGCCCCGGCAAAAGCTAGCGGTAAACTAATGGCGATCGCCCCAAACCGCAGCAGGTTACCCCAGGCCCCATAGGCTGATTTACCTAAGCTCAACAGGCAAGGGTTCATGGTGCTGTAGAGCAGTGTGTGCCACAGGCCAAACGCCATGATCGGCAGCATCCAGGCAGCGGCAGCATAGCGGTCGTCATACAACACCAGGATGAGGCGATCGCCAAACACCACCAGGCTAGCCAGTAACAGCGCCGCCCCCAGGAGCAGCAGCCCACGCGGCTTGAGAATCTGGGCGCGCAGTTCAGATCGAGGCAAGTTGGCCGTCCGGGCAATGACTGGGAACACGACCTTGGTGCCAAGCGCCCCGATAATCTGTCGGGGAATGTCTGACAGGGTGAAGGCGATCGCGTACACCCCCAGCAATTCGACGGAGATCAATTTGCCCAGAATGAGCCGATCCATCTGCGTGGCCAGAAACGTGAGCGCCGTAGACACAAAGATCCATTTACCGAAGGAAAACAGCTCCTTCAGCGCAGTGTGCTCCCAGGCCAGCTGGTTTTTATAACCCGGAATCAGCCAGAAGCTGCGTGCCGTTCGCAGCAGTGCCGCGATTAGGTTGCCGCCTACTAGTGCCCAAATGGTAGGGCTAACCCAAGCCCAGAGCAGCATGAAGGCTAAGGAAGCCGCTTGCATGAGCGCATCAAACTTAATCGTTTTGGCTAAGTCAACCTGACGGCGCAGTGTGGCTACAGCAGTCGATTCAAACCCATTCAAGACGGTCGTGAATCCTACCACCGGGATCAGCAGCAGCAGCCGGGGTTCGGCATAAATCTGGGCTACCGGAACGGCGATCGCCAGACAAAATAGCCATAGGCCAAACCCTCGCACAATTTGCAGCGTCCAAGCCGTGTTGTAGAACACAGGCTCATCCCCGCGCTGATTTTGCACAATGCTAGGAATAATGCCCACATCTGAAAACAATTGCAGCCCAATAATGGGGATGTTGACCAGCGCCATGAGGCCAAAATACTCTGGCAGCAGCAGCCGGGTGAGGATCAAATTGCCGCCAAACCGCAGAACTTGACTGGCTCCATAGCCCAAAATAGTCCAAATAACGCCGCTGACCGCTAACCGATGTAGGGTGGATGTGGACGCCATCGTTACCTCTTGTGGGATAGAATACCGAACGTGTGATGCTGCATCAGAGCGGCCAGTTTGCGGGCTTCGGTGGCGGCGTTGTACTGCTGTATCACCCGCGCTCGACCGTGCTGCCCCATCTGTTCCAAGTCGGCAGCAGGCAGGTGCAATCCGGCGCGGATCGCCTCTGTCAGCTGCTCGACCGACCCAGCGGGCACCAGCCAGCCAGAGGCATCTGGTTCAATCAATTCTGGGATGCCCGCGACGTAAGTGCCGAGTACGGGACGCCCCAGCGCCAGTGCCTCCATTAGCACAACGGGCAATCCTTCAGCAAAACTGGGCAAGACCAGTAGCCGGGAATTGAGGATATGCTGCCGCACGCTAGCGCCACTAGCCCAGCCCGTAATTTCAACCCGTTCCTGTAAATGATGCTGTGCAATTAGCGCCTCAATTTGAGGCCGAAGTTCGCCATCGCCAACCAGGATTAGCTTGAAGGGCAACCCAGCCGCTGCCAGGGGAGCGATCGCATCTAGCAATAGCAAATGTCCCTTTTGTAGACTTAGGCGCGCCACACATACCAGTTGCGGTGTCTCGGTCATGGGGATCGGACTTGGGGTTAAAAACGTTTCGTCTATGCCACAGTGCACCTCGTGGATTTTGCCCCAGTCGGCGTGGTCACAGTAGCGATAGAGTTGGCTTTTGCCAAAAGAGCTAATGGCAATCACAAAGGCCGCCCGTTCAATCTTCTGGCGCAGGGCGATCGCCTCTGGCTGGTCAAATTCCTCTGGCCCATGCACCGTAAAGCTATAGGTTGGGCCTCCCAGCGCTTGGCACAGCATCGCCACCGTGGTGGAATTTGTGCCAAAGTGAACGTGGAGATGGGCGACGGATGCAGCCGATAACCGCCTTAGCAAGATACAGGCTTCCGCCAGATAAGCCAACTGATAGGCTAGGTTTCGCGTTGCCCCTCGACCTAGCCGTAGCGCCATCCCCAATGCCTGAAACCAGGATCTCGGTCGGGTCACGGCTACGCGCACCAGCCCAGTCAGCAAACCCAAAATGCCCACGTCTAAAATGACCTGGGTTTTGACCAGCTCTTGCCGATCGGCCTCATCTACCAGTTCAGCCCTACAGGCGCGAATAGAAAACCGGACAATCTCAACGCCGCAGGCTTCAAGCGCCAAAATTTCTCGCCGAATAAAGCTGTGACTGACTTTGGGATATTGGTTGACTAAGTACGCAATTTTCACAAGTTAATACAGAAGGAAATAAACCCAGGGCTGTCCTCAAGTGCCCTTTCAGTGTGCCCGTCGCCTATGGATTCATAACGATAGTCGGCGCGAGGTGCTGACCCGTTGAACCGACCACCATTTCTGCGATCAGCACTCTACGTCTGATACCTCGGCGATCGCCTTGGGCACTCTAAGACCAAATCATCCCAACTGTAATAGCAGTACACGCTGAGTTTTAGCGCCTACGGGTGCAACACGCTATGACCAATCGGATCTCCCTGATTTATTCCCATTTTTTCTACTCGAGTGGCTCAACGCGATCGCCCCTAACCGCCGTGCTTTGGGGATTGGCGATCGCCGCTAGCACCCTGACCACAGCTCAAATCGCTGTGGCTCAAACTGGCACCGCTGGGTTGAATTCCCCCGCTAGTCTAATTTCCGTTACCAGCCCCGCACTCATTCCCGTCGATAATGCCTACACATTGGGCGGTGGCGACACCATCCGCATCGACATTTTTGATGTGCCTGAATTTAGCGGAGTCAATGGCCAGTACGCTATTTTGGCCGATGGCAGCTTGAACTTGCCCTGGATTGGCAAAGTCTCGGTGCAAGGGTTGACGCTAGAACAGGCGGCGCAAGCACTAGCCGACCAATACACTCCCTACATTAACGATCCGCTGATCACCGTTACACTGCTAGCGTCTCGCCCGCTGCGCATTGGCATTATTGGGCAGGTGAACCGACCAGGGGTGTATACCGTCAGTGCGGCGACGGGTGGGGCATCCCAAAAACAGACCGTAACGTTGGCGATTCAATCAGCGGGCGGCATTACCCAGATTGCCGATGTCCGAAACATTCAGGTGCGTCGGCCTCACTCAAGCGGCACCGAACAAATTATCCCAGTTAATATTTGGAACTTTTTGCAGACTGGGGATCTGGCTCAAGATGTGGAGCTGCGGGATGGTGATACGGTGGTGGTACCAGAGGCGATCGCCTTTGACCCGGCTGAGACATCTCAACTAGCGACCTCTAACCTGTCACCGACTACGATCAGCGTCAATGTGGTAGGCGAGGTGATGCGCCCTGGAGCCATTAACCTACCGCCAAATGTGTCGCTAAATCAGGCGCTTCTGGCAGCAGGCGGGTTTAATAGTCAGCGGGCGCGCCGCAGCCGGGTCACCCTAATTCGGCTGCACCCAGACGGCAGCGTCACCAATCGCACCGTTGCAGTTGACTTTGCCGCTGGCATCAATGAGGAAACCAACCCGCCCCTACACAGCAGTGACATTGTGATGGTTGGGCGTTCCACGCTAGCCTCCACCTCCGATTTTCTGGGGACGCTGCTGAGCCCGCTCAATGGAGTCTTCTCAATTTTTCGCGTATTAGATGGCTTGGGATTGACCGGCGGCAGCAGCACTCCTTGATCGTCCAGCTTGGCCACACTATCAAACGAGGCTACGATGACGCCAGAACTAGAACCGCAAGCGTTGGCGGGTGATGACGCTGCCGATACGCCACCCGCCAAAAAAGGAGGTGGACTGTCTCCGCGATCGCTATTGCGCATCATTCAACGCAAAGGACTGCTGATTGCGGGGATTACGGGAACCTTATCGATTGCGGCATGGCTAGCAACCGCAGGCGACTTGCCGACCTATGGGGGTGGGTTTCAACTGTTGGTAGAACCCGTCACCTCTGAAGCCCGCAGCTCTGAACCGACGGCGCTGACCCGCAGCGAGGGTGGGATTCCCAGTCGTGACTTTTTTGGGCTGGATTACCCCACCCAATTGGAAATTCTCCGCAGCCCCAAAGTGCTAGAAGCCGTCTACACCGAAGTTCAGTCAAAGTATCCAGCATTTGGCTACATTGATTTGATTGCAGGTTTGACGGTACAGCGTTTGGGAGCCACCCGCACGACCGAAACCAAACTGTTACAAATCACCTATCAGGCCAATGATCCGGCGCTGGTGCAACTGGTGTTGGATGAGCTGGCGAAAAAGTATCTGCAATATAGTCTAGATGATCGCAAAACCCGCATTAGTGAAGGGGTTAAGTTCATTGAGGATCAGCTGCCAGACCTTCAGCACAGAGTGGATAAACTGCAAGTGCAGGTG
>CASBQJ010000155.1 GCA_949127705.1 Synechococcales cyanobacterium PMM_0085 | reverse complement strand
GCTGGGCTGGTCTGCCAATCGCATTCTCAGCTTCTACTATCCCGGTGCTCAACTGGTGCCCTTGAGCGATCGCATTGTCACCTGGCGAACACCTGTTCAGCCGCCTGCTGAGGACGCTGGCCAGTAAAATTCTAGGGCTACTATTACAGAGATTCAGTCCAGGGATTCAGATACTTTTGTCAGGTTCAGAGGTCTCGACAGAGCTGTTGCGGGAGCTGCTGGATGACTCGTTGAAAGGGAGCAAAGTTTCTTAAGCCATGGGATAGAACCAATGCGCCCTGAATGGCGATCATGGCATCTTCCCCCCGCTGTTTGGCCAGAGTTTCGTCTAATCCGGCGGTCATGAGAACGGTGGCGATGGCAGGAGATGGCAAAATTGACTTGATATAGCCACCCCGTTGATTGATTGACTCAGTATGTCTGAAGATGATTCCGAAATTGAACGGGCTATTTTGTTTGAGATTGAAGGCTGGGATTGGAACTGTCCGCAACACATTCCGCTTCGCTATTCTGGACAGGACGTGGCGGTTTTGCAAACGCGGATTGCCGAACTAGAAAGACCATTGGGTGAATCACTGTAGAGTCGTCGCGCGATCGCCGATTAACTAAATCTTGACTCCCAAAGCTTAAATCTCGACTCACAACTTTACTCACAATCAACATCACGCGTCTAACCGCTATGGAACCCAAACCCCCGCTCCCGCCGTTCACGCTAGAAACGGCCAAAGCCAAAGTACAGGCAGCAGAAAATGCTTGGAACACTCGCGATCCAGAACGGGTGGCGCTGGCCTATACCGAAGAGTCTGAATGGCGCAACCGAGCCGATTTTTTCAGTGGACAAGCCGCCATCAAAGCGTTCCTTCAGCGGAAGTGGGCGAAGGAGTTAGACTACCGCTTAAAAAAAGAACTCTGGTGCTTTATGGAGCATCGGATTGCAGTGCGCTTTGAGTATGAGTGGCACGATGCAGCGGGCCAGTGGTATCGGGCCTATGGCAACGAAAATTGGGAATTTGCCGAGAATGGGCTGATGATGCGGCGGTTTGCCAGCATCAACGATGTCCCAATTGCAGAATCTGACCGCAAGTTTCACTGGGAACGCAGTTGATTGCCAGGAGGCGATCGCCAAAAATAAAAGGCGTTGCTGATTAGAGGTATGAATTTCGTAGGGGCGGTTCGCGAACCGCCCCTACAATAAGGTTAAATATTGGCGGTTCATCCCTGCATTAAGCAACGCCAAAAATAAAAATGCAGGATAATAAGCATAAAGGCGCTGCCGATCGCAGCGCCTCCATTCCTTAGCCTCGGGTGCTGCACCCGTCATCCTAGTCCTTCAACCGTCCGTCACGTTAAGCGCTCAGCATGACACCCATCCCCACCTCCGTCGCTCCACTCAGCTGGCCAGAGCTAGAAGCCCTGACAGACTTTCAACTTGACTTGATCAATGGGCCAACCAATGCTCACTCTCGGCTACGGTTATTTGGCCAGCCCGAATCGACTGTGCAAGTAACGCTATACCGCGACCACCATGCCTGGTGTCCCTACTGCCAAAAAGTCTGGCTGTGGCTAGAGGAAAAGCAGATTCCGTATCGGATCGAAAAAGTGACGATGTTTTGCTACGGCGAAAAAGAGAGCTGGTACAAGCGTAAGGTGCCGTCGGGGATGCTGCCTGCCTTGGAGCTAAACGGTCGTATTATTACCGAAAGCGATGATATTTTGATGGCGCTGGAACGGGCTTACGGAGCCTTGGGAGCGGGGATGCTAGATGCCACCGTGCTGCCGCTTAGGCAGCTAGAGCGCCTGCTGTTTAGAGCCTGGTGCTCATGGCTTTGCTACCCGGCCAGTTCGTCGCGCCATGAGCAGCGGAACCGGGAGCAGTTTGAGGCTGTCGTGGCGAAGGTCGAAGCGGCATTAGCCAGCACCCTAGGGCCATATTTCTTAGCTGACTTTGGCACCGCCGACGTGATTTTTACGCCCTATGTTGAGCGAATGAATGCGAGCCTTTACTACTACAAAGGCTACTCCATGCGAGCCGAAAATCCTCGCTTGGCAGACTGGTTTGCCGCCATGGAAAGCCGCCCCACCTATCGCGGCACCCAAAGTGATTTTCATACTCATGCCCATGACTTGCCGCCTCAAATGGGCGGCTGCTGGGAAAACGGCGAGCCGCAGATGGTGCTGAATAAAGCACGGGTCGATCAGGGTCCTTGGCTGGGGTTGCCCGATGTGGCTGACCCTGAACCCGAAACCTCGCGGGCTGAAGCTCTGCAACGGGTGCTCAAACACCGCGCCAACATCATTCGAGTCAACCCCGCAGACGATCAGGTATTTGAGCAGGCACTGCGGTGTGCGTTAACGTACCTAGTCACCGATAAACCCTGCACTCCGCCTACCCAATCGGATACCGCTCTGCGCTATTTACGCGATCGCATTAGCGTCCCGCGAGATATGTCGATCTATGCGGCTAAGCGATTGCGGGCAGCACTAGAGGACACGGCGGCACTGGTCGGCGATCGCCAAGGCACCCCGATTCCGATGCAGCATCGGCGCGATCAAGATCCAGCTAACTTTCAATAACTCATCCATCATGGGTGGGTCATGTTCCGGGCAGGAACATGACCCACCCATGCTGAATTCACAGACTTAATAGCGTAAATCCTTCCCCAGACTAATCTGAGAAAGGATTCATGCTTAACGTGCGTAGGCGATCGCGGCGTTATTGAGCTGGAGCAACGGTTGCGTTGACAACAACTTGGCTAACGCCCTTGATTTGCATAGCGAGTGGTTCAATCTTGGCTAGCTGCTCTTGGTTTTGAACAGTTCCACCAATGGTGACAACTCCATCTTTGGCGTCTACCGTCAGCAATCCATTAGGAATGTTTGCTTCTAACTTACTGCGAACCTCACTTTGGAGATCGCCAGCGGCACGGTCTACGTCACCTCCGGTTGCATTGTTGCGCTGCTCACGAGCCCGAATGTCTGACTCAAGCTGGTTCTTACGAACGTCACTTTGGGCATCGCCCTGCGTCGTTTCGGTGGTGTCAGCTGTTGGCGCTTGTCCCGTCGTTTCAGCTGAGTTCGGTGCATCCGATGCGGTTTTTGCATTGCTGCAAGCAGAGACAGTGACCATCATCAGGCCACTGATCAGCAATAGAAGTAGTTTGTTCATAGATTAATCCTCCGTTTTAGCGCAAGCGCTGCCATAAAACTGTCATACAAAAAGTTGGGTTGTCGTTGAGGGCGACTACATCCGTCGTCTGTCTTCTGAGTAAAGGGTTCCAGCAGGATGAACGGATGGATCATTGCTACCTGTTTGAGGTGAGCTGTCTCCATAGGGTGTCCCTGCGGGATAGACCGTTCCTGCGGGGTAGGTCGCATCGTTGCGATCGCTAGCCGCCGTGTCATAGATACCCCAATCTTGAATGCCTCGGTGGCTCAAGATTGCTTCAGCCCGATGGATTTCGTCGTCTGAGCCGTCTACCATAACCAGATAGTCTCCACGGGAAACGCGATCGCCATAGACCTTGGCTCGATCTTCAGGAATCCCTAGACCGACTAGACCGCCAACCAAACTACCGGCTGCTGCCCCAATCGCGCCACCTGAGATAGCAGTTGCCAACGCGGTTGCCACTGCTCCACCCAGCATCACAGGGCCTACACCCGGAATTGCTAGCGCCCCTAGGCCGACTAAAAGACCCGTTAGGCCACCCACCGTACCGCCTGCAACAGCGCCTTTCTTGACGCCTTCGTCGGCCTCGGTATCATGTGACGCATGACGACCGACATCTTGTAAGCGAGTGCTAGCATCCGCTCCAGACACATCGGTGTGGCGATCGACATCGTTGCCAACGACAGACACACGATCCATCGGAAAACCGCTATCTTTTAATTCGCGTAGCGCCGTCTCAGCATCTTGGTAGCTAGAAAATGTACCAACTGCACGCTTGTGTTGTCCTAAAACCATGGGTTCCTCCTTCCATCTCACTACCGCAATCGGCTGCAAAGATGTAGTTATTTTTGTACTTCACGCTACCATCCTAAATTTAGGCTCCCCGCCTTCCATCGACCTCAAGGGAGACGCCCCATGCATCTTTTTAGATAGATTTGGTAGACAGACTTGTTAGCCTGCTGTGTGATCCGTTGGTCAGTTCATCAGAAATTTGGGTAGAAACCCCGTCCTTCTAGGACGGCTTTACAGTGAAGTTTAGCAAGTCTCACACGATAAATGTTATAATGTGAGGCATGACGCAACGCGCTTTCAAGTACAGGTTTTATCCAACGGCTGAGCAAGAAACCTTGCTGAGACAAACCCTTGGATGTACTCGTCTTGCCTATAACCGCGCCTTGGCCGCAAGGACTGAGGCTTGGTACAAGGACAAGAAGAGAATCGGGTACGTTGAAAGTTCTGCCATGCTGACGGAATGGAAAAAAGAAGAGGATCTTCAGTTTCTCAATGAAGTTAGCTGTGTCCCGTTGCAGCAAAGTCTGAGACACCTTCAGACTGCCTTTACTAACTTCTTTGCGGGTCGTACTGCATACCCCAACTT
>CASBQJ010000154.1 GCA_949127705.1 Synechococcales cyanobacterium PMM_0085 | reverse complement strand
TTCTATGATAACGCCTCAAACTGATTTAGCTAGAATGCTGCCTATTTCCCTGCTTTGGGGGCAGCTTAGCGCTGTCCCACACCCACAGGATCGGGGCTTAAGGCACAAGGATAAAATCAAACCGACTCAACGCATTGCTACTTAAAACCACAAACGCACCGCTTCTAGAGGCATCCCCAAACCCCGAGCTACTGCCGTTGGGGTTATAAAACAGGGTACGCGAGCCGCGACTGAATACAACTCTGGCCGCGCTATTTTGCGCTAAGTCGTTATTTTCCACTACCGCAAACTCAGAGGCGCTGCTGAACCCAATTCCTGGAATGCTAGACAGCCCAAAGGTGTCACGCGACAGCTGAATTACATCCTGATTGGCTCTGAAATCGGTGATCGTATCAACCCCAATGTCGGCATCACGGAAGCTGCGGCCTGTGTTGTAGATAAATTGATCCAGCCCGCCGCCGCCCGTTAGGGTGTCGTCGCCCGCCTCTCCGCTCAAGTTGTCAGAGCCTTGACCGCCGTTCAGATTATCTAGCCCAATGCCGCCCAGCAGGGTGTCAGACCCTTTGCCGCCATTGAGGCTGTCACGTCCGTTTTGACCCTCTAGGGTGTCGCTACCTTGCCCACTGACCAAGATATTGCCAGCCCCATTGCCCGTCATGCGGTTGGCCAGCCCATTGCCTGTTCCTGAGATGGCTTGCTTGAGCAGAACTAGATTTTCGAGGCTGGACGACAGCACAAAGCTCACCTCGGAGCGGACGGTATCCACGCCGGGGCCTGCATATTCAATGCGATCGCCCACATTGTCAATCATGAACGTATTGTTGCCAGGGCTACCCAAGAAGATATCGCGGCCTTGGCCACCATCTAGCGTATCGTCGCCGCCGCCGCCGCCAGACAAGCGATCGTTACCCGCTAAGCCTTTGAGTACATTGGTGCCGCTATTACCAGTCAAGATATTGCTGAATCCGTTGCCCGTGCCGTTAATGTTTGCCGTGCCCTGCAGCGCCAGGATTTCTAAGTTAGAGCTAAGGGTAAAACCGACCAACGATTCAACTACATCAATGCCTTGGCTGTTCCCTTCAACAATCCGATCGCCCGTTGTATCGATTTCATAGGTATCGTCTCCGGCGCTGCCGATTAATTGATCCGTCCCTTGGCCACCGCTGAGGCGATCGCTTCCGGTGCCGCCTTCTAATCGATCATCTCCCGCCAGCCCAAATAACTCATCGTCTCCGGCTAGCCCTTGGAGAGTATCGTTACCGCCACGCCCCGTGAGGGTATCGTTGCCAGAAGTACCATTAATCTCTGCCATTCACACATCCTCGATGTAGGTATATTTTTTGTGAGTACTTGCTTCAAAGGAAATACACTCTGAACTCCACAAAATTACAGCAATTTTCGTCCAGGGAACCAATAGTTAGAGTCTGCACCCTCAAAAAAAAAAGAATCTAAGCCTGCACGGGGCTACCAGCCTGCCAACGGCAGACTTGCAGCACAATCAACCTAAAATGAGAAGTAATGACATAAATTTTGGCGATTGGATCTGGTAGATGCTGGCGAAAATGAGCGGGTCAGCTCACAATCTCACCAGAGTACAACCCAACGATTGAACGTTTCACACTTACGGTCAAAAGATTTGACATTAGTTATTTTATGAATGCTGCTTGGCGATCGCTCCCCCGCTTTAATCAAACCGTTTTGCTGCTGACCAGCCTGACGCTGAGCGCTGCTCTGGTGAGCTGCGATCGCACCACCACGCAGCAATATCAGGCGTCGGCCACCACGACCTACACCTGGCATGTGGACTATCAAGGCACCGGGGGTGGAGCCGGAGAACGCCCACCTCGGATCGAAAAATTTGCGTCCTCTGAGTTAGTCAATGAAAATGGGCAACAGCCAGAGGGGGCAGTGACCGGGCCGGATGATCAAGGTCTATGGTGGGGGGGATTGCCACCGCGCCCGACGGTCAACGAGCTAGAAGCGAAACAGCGCAGCCAAGAGGTGATTGGTACGCCTAAACTGAGAAAAAGCATCAATTACGCCGTCACATTTCGCTTACCTGGAGGCAATAACCAGACGTTGCCTACCCGGTATGAGGTCTACCGCAAAGTTGTGCGCGCCTACAAAGACCGCATCCCTTTAGAGTTTACCCTCGACCCAGCCCAGAATAGTGTCCTCAAGGCCGAGCCAGCTTTGCCGCCGCTGGAATAATCGTGGGGCGTGGTTGAGCCGCCCGTGGGGATGAATCATTTGGATCAGCATTTAGAGCCGTCACCACGATCTCGGTACAAATGCCTCATCCCTACGCCTCAACCACACACAGACCCGCGCCCCGCGCCCCGCTCGGTCGTTCTTTGCCAACACCCTGATGGCGTCCATGCCTACCACGGTGCCCAATCTGCCCAGTCGAGGTTGAAAATAGAGGTGTTGGGAAAATCAATCGGGTTGCCATTTTTGACTAACAGCTGTTGCAGCTTGGCCAACTGTGGCTCAGGTCGGGGCAAGTCATCCACCAACTGGTAGGGCAAAACACCTGCTGCCAGCGCAAATGAGGCCGTTGTGCCCGCCGCTGCCCCAGACGACCATTCAAAGGAATGGACTCGATAGGCCGCCGCCGCAATCGTACTTGTAGCAATGCTTTTACCCGTCACTAGCAAATTGTCAATGTTCTGCGGAATCATTGCCTGAAGTGGAATTTGCCCTGGGTAAGCCGCTCCATGTCCTTGCCTCACACCGGGGCGCTCAATATTGCCTGGGGCTTCTGGTGGTGAATTTTTCATGCAGGGGTGGAAGTCGATCGCATATTGGGCAATGCCCACCGCATCGGGGTAAATGGTTGAGCGGGTGCGGCGGACAATGTCGTCGGGTGGCGTATTGTTGGCCACCGCAGAAGTGGTTTCTAGGCCAGCCAGAGAGAGCCAGAGATTGCGATACATTTCAGGAGAGAGGTTTTGTCGATAATAATCGCTGCGGAAATCGGCTTTAGAAATATCCAATTCGTTGACGCTAAATCCATTGCGGTAACCGTAAGTGGGGCGACCCACAATCCGCCGCGACTCCCGAATATAGGGATATTTAGACAGGCCATGCACCGTGCCCATGGGCGAGTCCAAACCCGCCAACAGTCGATGGTTGGGAGCTGGTTTTTTGACGCCTTCACCCAGCTGAGAATCGGTAATCCCGCTGGCAAACCAGTAGTAGTAGCCCAGGGCAAGCTCTTCGCCTGCCCGCAGCGTATCGGTGCGCAGTCCCCCCAGCCAGCCGCCAGGACTCAGCTGTCCCGCACTCTGTAATTGGTCTCGGCTGTAAATTAAGTTGTCTCGGGCGGTGCCGGGGCGGTAGTCATTCCCCCAGACCCAATTCTGCATCGAAATGTCTCCGGGCTTGGGCTTAGAAGCGCCAAAGACTGTTTCGGTAGAGCGCGGAGTCGGACTCCAAATCCGGCGGTAGGTAAATACCACGTCAATGTCCGCCAGCCTAGGATTAGGATCGTAGCCGTAATAGGGAGCGTAGCGATCGTAAAAGGCTGGTTTTACCTGGGGTTGCGGGTCAGCTGTGCGCTCCATGGCGAAGGTGTAGGTGAAGCCTTGGGTGCAGTAGGGATCACCTGTGGCGCTCGCGGAGGATGGGTTGAGGGCGGAGCGTGGATCGAGTCCTACGCGATAGGGCACATCGGCGAGGGCAATTAGTTCTCCGGTTTCGGTGGCCTCAATCACATACCAGGGGGCAGGGCCTACCTGTTTGGTCGGCTTGGGGACGAAGTGGATAATATTTTTACTCAGGCGATCGGAGTCTTCATAGCGATATATATCCTCAACCACCTGAGATAGCGGTTCGGTGTTAAGGGGTGGAGTGCCGGGAGCCGCCGCGTGCTGAATGGCGATCGCCCCCATAATCATTTTGCCGTCAGCGCTATAGTCAAGCTGCTTGATCACCGTCGAGGGAAACCACTTGAGCTTACCCTTGCCTTTGCGGGCGGCATCGCGCAGTTCGTCTACTAAAATTTCTTCAGCATCTTTGGGTAAAAAGCACGACTCACTCACCCAACAGTCACCAGGACTAAG
Source organism: Synechococcales cyanobacterium PMM_0085 (assembly GCA_949127705.1). GTDB lineage: Bacteria > Cyanobacteriota > Cyanobacteriia > Elainellales > Elainellaceae > CASBQJ01. The sequence goes on along the minus strand of CASBQJ010000154.1, from coordinate 1,321 downwards.
CCGACGATACTTTTGCTGAATGCGATCGCGCAATTCTAAATATCCTTTAGAGAAATAGCGCAACTGCCGCTGCCGTTTGGCCTCGTCTAGGGCGGAGGTGCCCTGAGATGTCAGTTGGCCGCCCACCCAATCCGTGAGTTCAGTCAAACAAACGGTCCGCCCAGCAAGTAACGCTTCATAGGCCGCAGCGGTACCAGCCAACCCCGCCCCCACGATCAGGAGTTCACACTCTACCGTGGTATCGGCAGCAGGCACCCCCGGCGGGGGAACAGGTCGAGTTTGAGCCAAAACTGAAGCACCGGGGGCGGTGGTGGCAATTGTGATCACAGCTGTGAGGGCAGCTGCCATGGCGGGGCGAATAGATTTGGGGATCATGCAAAGGGTAAGAAAATAGGGCGGATGACAGCGCTCTTGCAACTAAATCAACAAATCAAAAAAATACCCGCTAACTGGTTCAGTTTAACGGGAGATATCTAACACCTAAGAGTCGTCAGCTATACGTTAAGACGGTTCGGACTCGATCAAGTTCCGCACAAAGTCATAGAGGTCAGGTTCCGAGCGCCCTTCTAACTGCTGGTCTTTCAGGTCAATTAAACCTTGAGCCAGCACCTCTGCCCGCTTTTTATACGTCGAGTGCGCCATTAACATATCCAAAAATACTTCCTGTTCGATTTGGGTACGGCTGGCTTCATCCCCAAGGCTGGTCGAAAATTCTACCGCTTCTGCCTCAAACTTCAGCAGAAAAATCAGCGCGCCGCTCAAGGTTTGCAGCTGCTGCTGGAGCTGGCGCAGATCCAAATCGAGCCGATCAAATCCGACACTGCCCTCTAGCCGTAGCTCCACAATCGGCTGATCGGCAGGGTTCACCTGGCCAGAGTCAATCGCAGTTTGTAGGGTGGCGATCGCCCCAGCCTCTACGGCGTCTACTGTCTCTTGCCCCCGCAGCGTATGCCGCAATCGCACCGTTGGCCGTTGGCAATAGTCTTGCTTCAACTCTGCTCGTAGCCCCGTTTTGTCCAGTTCAACCAAATAAACGCCTCGCGTAAAACTCGCTTCTTCAACGCTGTTAGCTTCTATGGAGCCAGGATTGAAAATCCAGTTTTCTAACTCGTAATTTTTATGAATGTGCCCTAGCGCCAAGTAATCGACCCCAACGTGCTTGAGCGGTAACAAGTCCGCATAGCGCAGCGCCCCCTGATAGCGGGCAATCTGGCCCTCCAGCCCATGGTGAAACATTAAAACCGTCCGCCCCGGACTGGGCGGTAGAACTTGGATGGCGGCAGCAATTTGCTCGATCGCCTTCGGAGCCGTCGCGCCATAC
>CASBQJ010000153.1 GCA_949127705.1 Synechococcales cyanobacterium PMM_0085 | reverse complement strand
TTAGATTTCTAGATCAGCGTCTTTTAGATCAGTGCCTTTTAGATCAGTGCTTAGATGCATGGTTTAGGGAGCGATTTAGCCCCGATCGCGTCCCCTAAAACTGACGTTTAATTCAGTTTTCTCATGTCCCTCAATGGGTCTGCCGACTCCTATGACAAAGATGCTAGCCGCTTTACCTGTTGTCTCTACTTGTTCTACGGCCTGCGGGGTGGGCAGATTAGTCCTCGTGATCGATTGCCAGCTGCAAAACTACGATCAGCTGATAGACGGGGTCGTGTCTGGCGCTGAGGTGATTTTGCTCGATCCGCAGCAAGATGGCATCCGTCAGATTACCGCAGCGCTGGCTAAGGGCGGTTCTGTGGCCAGCCTTCATTTGGTTGCCCACGGCACGCCTGGTACCCTGCAGCTGGGCAGCACGTTACTCAGTGCTGCCAGCCTTGCTCGCTATGCCCCCGATCTACAGCAATGGGCTAACGCGCTGGGGTCAACAGGGGAGTTATTGATCTATGGCTGTGAAGTAGCCCAGGGCGATCGCGGTCTGGCGTTGATTGCTCAACTGAGTGAACTCACCGGAGTGGCGATCGCGGCGTCCACGACTAAAACCGGCAACTCGGCGTTGGGGGGTAACTGGAATTTAGAGGCGGCAACTAGAGCCATCAGCGCCGTCCCGATTTTTTCTGAACAAGTACAGGCATCCTACAGCGGGCTACTCGCCATAGACCCTGCGGCGGTCACGATTGGCGCATTTAGTGGCGCAGATGTGGGCGAAGGGCTAGACCTGGAGGGCAAGTTTGTCTATGCCGTCAATGCTGGTGGCCCTGCGGTCGGGCGCATTCAAGATGCCGACTTCACCACCGACACGGCTGCGGGTGTGGCCGTTACCGCGCAAAATACCTTACCGTACTGGTTTGCGGTTGACTATGGGTCAACTCAGAACGACAACAAACTAGAAGCCCTAGTCTCCAGTATTCGCTGGTCCAGGAAGCCTGAGGTCGTGCAGGTTGACTTGGCGAATCTAACCATCAATCAGACGTACAAAGCCCAACTGCTATTCTCTGAACCTGCTGGTTATGCCGAACGCTTTTTAGACATTGTGGCTGAAGGGCAAACGCTGGTCGATAATTTTAACCCTTCGGCAGTCGGTGGGTATGCAGTTAATTTGCAAGGAGCGGTGGTTACGTTTGAGTTTAGGGCAACCGATAGTGTGCTAAATCTGCTCCTTCGCCCAGCCGGAGCAGAGGTGGGGGGAGACCAAAATCCCTACATTAGTGCATTGACCTTAGAAGTCATCGGTATCCCAGAATTAACGAATCCCATCGCCGATCAAACTGCCGTTGAAGACAGCCCCTTTAGGTTTGAGCTGCCTGCCACCACCGTTACTGATCCTGATGGCGACCCGCTAATCTATAGCGCTACTCTGGCAAACGGCGACCCGTTGCCCACCTGGCTGAGTTTCAACGCCGAGACCCGCACCTTCAGCGGCACGCCGGGTAATGATGATGGGCAGCCCCGCCAAATTAAAGTCACGGCCTCCGATGGCAAAGATGCGATCGCTGACCTGTTTGACCTGTCGATCACCCCGCTCAACGATGCCCCAGTGCTCGTTTCTACAGCCATTGAACTAGCCCCGCTGCCAGAAGACGCCGCCGCGCCAACTGGAGCGGTTGGTTCCCTGGTGTCTGCTCTGGTCAATCTTACGCCGCCTGTCGGGGGACTTGATAACGTTAGCGATGTTGATAATACCGTCACGGGGATTGCGATCGTCGCTGCCGATATAACCAACGGCACCTGGTGGTTTAGCCCTGACAATGGCGCAAACTGGAACGACGTTGGAGCCGTTTCGCCCACTAGTTCACTGCTGCTGGCAGCAAATGCCAATAGCCGCCTTTATTTCCAGCCCCATCCTAACTACAACGGCTTAAATAACGCGGTCACCTTCCGAGCCTGGGATCAAACCGCAGGCGCGGCGGGTACTACGGTGGACACCTCGACAAATGGGGGTGCTACAGCCTTTAGTAGCGCCTTCGGTAGCGCGTTTGTCAACGTGAACTCAGTCAACGACGCGCCCACCTTGACCGGGACAGCCGCCATTCTGGCAGGAGGCAGCGAAGATACAGCCTACACTGTTAGTGCCTCTGACCTACTGCAAGGCGTCAGTGATGTTGATGGCGACAGCCTTAGTGTGATCGTGGATGGGGTTGTCGTCGATAGCGCTGGGGCTTACACGTTTACCCCGTCTGCTAATTTCAACGGCACCTGGATGCTGAACTATAGCGTCGTCGATGGCAAAGGCGCTTCAGTGTCAGCCACTCAAACAGTGGCGATCGCCCCGATCAACGATGCTCCGACGAGCACTCCTCCGGCAACCCTAGCCACAGGGAAAGAAGATACCGATTACCTGATCACAACTGGCGCTCTGCTAGCACAGTTCAGTGACGTTGATGGCGACACGCTCACGATCTCTAATTTGACGGCAGATGGAGTGCTTATTAATCCCAGCGTCAATCCCAGCACCAATCCCAGCGCCAATGGCACCTATACCTACACCCCAGCGGCTAACTTCAACGGCACGGTCAACCTCAGCTACACGGTGCTAGATGGCAATGGGGGCAGCATCGTGGCTAATCAAAGCGTTGATCTAGCTGCCGCGAACGATGCCCCAACCGTGTCTTTAACTGCGCCAACCACCCCCGCGGGCATTGGCATTCCCATCTCCATCTCGGCCGTTGTGAGCGATTTAGACCTGGTGGGCAGCACTGCAAATCTGCCGCTTCAGGCGACCCTAAGCGCGACTCGAGGTAACTTCACTCTGGCTACTAGTGCCCTCAGCAATCTAACCCTTGTCAGCGGGGTAAACGGCACCAGCAGCCTCACCGTTCGCGGCAGCTTGACCAACCTCAACGCCGCACTCAGCAGCTTTACCTACATCGGCAACAGGATTGGGACGACCAGCATTAATCTGGTAGTCAATGACTTGGGCAATGTGGGTGGAGCCGCACTGAATGCTAGTGCGACCCAAGTCTTTACACTCGTTAACGCCCGAGAAGGCACGTCTCAAGCTGAGACTCTAACCGGCACCAACTTGATCGATTACCTGTATGGCGCTGGGGGGAACGATACCCTCAAAGGACTGGCTGAAAATGACTTGTTAGACGGAGGTACGGGCAACGATAGCCTGGACGGGGGCAGTGGTGCAGACCTGATGCAGGGCGGTGTCGGCAACGATACCTACATCGTGGACAATATTGGCGATGTGGTGGTCGAAACGGCCAACAGCGGTAGCGATACAGTAGCTAGCTCTATTACTTTTACTGCGCCTGATCAGGTCGAAAATCTGGTGTTGCAGGGCAGTAACGCTGTCAATGGGATTGGCAATGCGCTCGACAATAGCCTGCAAGGAAACGGTGGTGCCAATCTCTTGGACGGTGGGTTGGGGGCAGATAGCCTAAGTGGCGGCGGTGCCAATGATACCTATATCGTAGACAGCGCCGGCGATACGGTGGTCGAAATAGCCAATGCGGGCAGCGATCGCGTGCAAAGCTCAGTTGATTACACGCTACCGCCTAACGTAGAAAACTTGGGACTAACGGGAGCTGCCGTCAGCGGTGTTGGCAACAGTCTAAATAACAGCATCACAGGCAATAGCCTTGACAACATCCTCGATGGCGGTTCCGGCACAGACACCTTACAGGGGGCTACAGGCGCAGATCTTTACATTGTGGATCGAACTAACGACACGATCAAAGAAAATGCCAATGAAGGCATCGATACGGTGCAAAGTTCTGTGAGCTACACCGCCAGTAGCCATGTAGAAAATTTGGAATTGACTGGCACTGCTGCCCTCAACGGCACAGGTAACGCTCTGGCCAACAGGCTCAGCGGCAATGACGGTGCCAACAAGCTAGACGGCAAAGACGGTAATGATGGGCTCCTGGGTGGCAACGGCGACGACACCCTGATTGGAGGATTAGGTCAAGATACGCTAACCGGAGGTGCGAGCAACGATACCTTCCGGTATGCGCTGAGGAGCGAATCTCCAGTTGGGGATAATCGTGACACGATCATGGACTTTGCTGATGGCGATCGCCTTGACCTGAAGGCGCTGTATGGCAGCCCCTTAACCTTTGTGGGTAGCGATGCTGCCTTCACGGCATTGGGGCAAGTTCGCTATACCCCTAGCACGAGTCTGCTGCAAGCAAATTTGGTCGATGGGTTGCAGCCGGATTTTGAAATCTTGCTAGCCAATCAACCCACCTTGAACAGGTCTCCTCTGTTGGTGTAAGCGCATCATACACCACGCTTAAAAACCCTGTCTAAACAAGCCAATTCCCCATGTACTTGGTGCATGGGGAATTGACGCTTGAAAAAACCTCTCTAACGGCTTAAACGCCTTCGATTGGATACTCAGCTTTTGCCCAAGCCGTCAACCCACCCACTAATTCAGCAATGTGCTGATAGCCAGCGTCCCGCAATTTAGAGGCGGCCTCAGCCGTTTGCTCATTCGTCTCACCATACACATAGATATCGCGAACCAATTCGAGGCTGGCGCGGGCACGGGTGACGAGTTCGTTCATGGGCATTGCGATCGCTCCCATCACGTGGCTAGTATTGAAAGCAGCCCGATCTCTGACATCAATAATAGTTAGCGCAGGTTCGCCCCAATCCAACCGATTCTTCAAAGCACGGACATCAGCTGTATCTTGAATCGCGTCAGGCGTGAGCGCAATTGGGAAACGGTTAGTCATGGTTCACCTATAGTAAAAGTTTGAGCTAAAGCTTGCACGGCTGCAACCAAAGCGGTAAGCGGGCTTCAATGAATTACGCTGAATGGGTCAAGCAATTCGCTAGATCAGTTTCTGCTTGACTGAGCTTGGGATTAGCCTTGAGATTAAAAACGCGCTCAAGCTGATCGTTACCCATTTCATTCAAGACACGTTTGAGGCTGGGCTGGCTCAACTGCTTGGGTAAGCAAGCCGCAACAGCAGCGATGCGATCGCCCTCAGTAGAAGTGGAATTGACCAGTTGTGGTGCCACATCTACAGGTACCCCAGCACCAGACGTTACCGCAAAAGCCGAACTGCTGAGAAATCCTGGTAGCCAAATCAGGCCAATCAATACGCTTGTGAGCAGAGTTTGACGCAGTAACGTCGGAATCTGGCTAAAGAATGCTTTGCAGCCGAAACTGTTCGAGCGATCGCGGTGCTTGGTGCTTGAGTTAATCGTCATCATAGTCCTTTGTGAAACTTAAATTGAACGGGAGAATGCTGAAAAAAGCAGTAATAGTCACATCGCTGAATCAACAGCTAAAAACAGTGGATCCAATCAATTTAATTACGGCTATGCCCGACCGACCTACAGCAAATTCCAGACATGCAGGCCACTGCGGCTGAGCAACAATTCAACGATAACGGCAGAGACAGAACCAATCATAGCCAGACGCCCATTCCAAAGTTCGGCCTGAGGTGTAAAGCCCCAAACCCAGCCGTTGCGGCCCTTGTTTAGAGGAGCTTTGCCAACGTTAGAAGTGGCGGTTACTTTTGTCGAACTGGTCATAGTTATTACTCCAACTGTTGCGCCAAATTTTGTAATTGTAAGGACTGGTGCAAGGGGAAAAGTCAGACACGTCCTAAATTAATCCGTCCTAATTAGAGACAGACTAAAGAGAGGCAAATCCCAAATCTAGTTTCCACTCTTGCTTCAGCAGCTCCTGAAACATTGTTTTCTGAAGCATCATTTGCTTGTGGTGTTCAATGAGCAGCGCTTGTGCCTGTTCTAGAGACATGTGCCGCACTTGATCTTCAAACAGCCTGAGGCTGAACTCTTGGTCTAAGCTAAGTTCGGTTGATTGATCCATAACTACCGCCTGTAACCCAGTAAGGGTAAAAATTGTGAGCCTATCAGCAGAAGTGGCGCTTTGTGTTTCTTGGTGGCGTTGTTACGCTATGTAACTGAATATAACAAATTATTTAGATAGTTTGACGGTTTTGCAAAGTTATTGTAAAAAGATTTTTCTTGCCATAATACCCAATTGCGGCCACTGAGGGGGATAAGTCTGTCTCTACTGATGTTTCGTTTGGAGTAAGGATGAGTCAGTAAACTGGCTTCAGCCTCAAACATTAGTAACAGATCACCTAGCCACGACTGCAAGAAGAAGGTAAGAGCCACTGCCCACAAAAGTACCTGAATTGTTTACAATCCCCCAACTCACGCAATTGGGTTGATAATGGTTCGTATAAGAAGATTTTCATTGGGAGCACTATGTCAAAAGAGAAAAAAAGCAACAAAGAAGTCAAAAAACCAAAAGCACAGTCGGAAGAGACAAAGAAGCAGAAGAAAGACCCCAAGAGATATGACTAGCTGGCTGTTTGAGCCAAAAGGTCGCCTAGAAGTATCTATGTTTGGAAAAGCCCCCTAGCAAATCTGCTAGGGGCTTTTTTTAGGAGGGCGATCGCCACTAGTAGAAGACGGCGCAAGTTTATCTACCGTAGTGCGGGCATCTTGCCTGCCCAGGCTGGAAGCCTGCACTCCAAACGGTAGGCAGATTTACGCCTCGACTACTAGGGTCTGAACTTTGAAGGCTTCTGAACTTTGAATCGTTCATCCTTCTTCCGTTTCGTCTAATCTGTGGCGATCGATTGTTTCCTGCTGCGCCTCGGAAGCCAACCAATCTTCAATCATGCCATTCATCAGATGGTTCAATGGCTGTTCTCTAACCCCTGCAAGTCGTTTCAGCAAACCATAAGTATCAGTATCCACATAAACTCTGATGGCCTTCTGGTCTAGTCTTTTAGCCGCCACTGCTCACCTCGTCTTGAGATGAGATATTTTCTCATGCCGATTGAGGCTAGTAAATCTAGTGACCTGCTAACCCTGCTAGACCTGTACTAAGCAAATCCTGATGAGGCACTACGGCGATGATTACCCTGACCGACGATGAAGTTGCCCTGGTCAAAGCCCTGGTCATCCTCAGCAAACGCAGTCGCCATTCACCGGAAGACAACCCTGCTTGTTCAGCCTTAAGTGTTCACGGCCAGATGCGGCGGCTCGGCGTGGGGTCTGGCAGCTTGATGCTGCTAGGAAATTAACTGCTCTGGGTACGCTAAAACTGCACCTTTTCTAGCAAGTATGAACGTCCTCAAATCGTTGTCGATCCTGGGTTTGCTGGCTGTGGGGGCGATCGCTGTCTCTCTAACGGTTAAAACTCAAGTCCAGGGCGGGACAAGTCAATTAAACCAGCCAGAGACTCAAGCGGTGCAAGCTGCCTGCAAGCTTAATCCTGACAGTCCCAGTTGCAAGTAGATTGCATCCCCATTTCTTGGTTTAGCACTGGGTCTATCACTGGGTCTGGCGCTGGGGATACCTTGCTTAACTCGTGAGATGCTCGATTCGTGAGATATCTAGCGGACGTTGTATATGCGCCTGATCTTAATCATCAACAGCTTTGTCTGCCTGGGAGGAATAGCCGTTGGTCTGTTGTTTGCTGGAGGGAGCATCATCAGTATTGCCAACCTCAATGTTCCCTGGCAGCAACTGCTTCTGGTTGCCGCGCTGCTGCTTCCTGTCGCGTTTGTGGTCTCAGGGATCGGCTCGTGGCTAGCTTATCCGTATGGGTTGGCTCATCTGGTCATCGGACTCATTGCTTTGCCCTGGCTCTACCTCTTGGTCTTTGTCATGTTCATGCTGATCTCCTTTCAATGGTGACCGTTTCGTCATCAC
>CASBQJ010000152.1 GCA_949127705.1 Synechococcales cyanobacterium PMM_0085 | reverse complement strand
GGGTGAGGGCATGGCAGTGCCATGTCCCTACAGAATATGCCCTATTCCCCATCAATTATGGTTTGGGTAGGGGTAGGGGCATGGCACTGCCATGCCCAGCAACCTGTGCCAAATTACTGGGACAGCTAAAATTATTTACCCAGAATTGGTTGCGCAGATAGCCAGCCCACAGATACAGGCAATAGCTACACTTAAGACCATGCTTCAATAGGAAAAGAGACTACATCTAGAGCTATTGTGCTAAAGGTTTTGCTTCTACCCTATGCAAACCGAGGTTTGAGATGGCGTTTTGGGAATTTCTGATTCAGAAGGAGGGCGATCGCTCCTGGCTACCGCTAGAATCCCCCGATGTTGAGGTGCTAGAAGGGCGTTATCGCGTGGTGGCTCGCTCTAGCCGGGTCAATTCTGCTGTCGAAATTTGTGTAAGCCATATTGATTTAGAGGCGCGTCCCCCCAAGCAGCGGCTGCAAAAGCGTCTCAGCCAAACCAATCCAGATGGGTTGGTGGTCGTAATTCCGTTTACTCGCTTCCATCCCGGCGTTTGGGAGCTGCGCTGCAGCGGCGATCTGATGTCGGACATGATTGGCGAGGGCTGGCGCTATACGGTACGGCTGCAAGTGCTCTGTCATGATTCAGACCAATTGGGTGATTGGGATGTGGACGATCCAGAGAGTAGCGCCCTTGAGGAGGCAATTCGCGCTCCGCGCAGGCCAGCCAACGCAACTGGCTCGACTCCCCCTATTGCCCCTGAAATCCCTACGATTTCTGAAGTCCCTGAAATTCCCGAAGCCTCTGAACTCCATCAAGCCTCTGAACTCCATCAAGCCTCTGAACTCCCTGAAGTGCCTGCGGTCGATGATACCGCGACGGAGGCAGAGCCAGACCCGTTTCCAGCAGTAGAGCTGATGCTAGCCCAAACGCTGCATGTGGCAACCTGGGGGCATATGCTGCAAGTCAGGGGGCACATTGAGCCATTGGCAGCCGATGCCAGTGGGGCGCTGTCTACAATGCCAGTGGCTTGCCTGCATCTAACGTTGCGCAATCCACAAACGGCGGATGTGGTGGCGACAGCGCAGCAACCGTTAGAGAGTGGCAGCTTGCCCTACCCGTTTACAGTCGCGATCCAGGTGCCCGACACCGAGCCGACGCGGCTGTTGTTGGGTGAAGTGGTGCTGGCTGCTGGGGTAGGCGCTGAGCTAGACCGGGCGTTGGCAGCCGCTGCCTTTACGATCACCACCGATCTGAACCACTTATTAGAGGCGATCGCCAACGATTTTTCGTCAGACCTCTCCCCGCCTGTGGAGTTTGTCGATCAATCTGTCGAGTCCAGCCTCGACCTGTCGTTGCTCAACTTGGTCAATTCATCGAGAGCCTCACAGGTGCCCCCCTCACCATCGCTTGACGCCGACTTAGACGACCAGCCTGCAATTGTGGCCGATGGGGTGCAGCGGCAAGCGGGTTCTGGCTGGGTCGAAGTTCCGGTGCCCGCCGCGTCTGTGCCAACCCCCAACCCTCCTCAGGTTCCACCCGATCCGCTGGCCGATGAGCCGTTAGAGTGGGACGCGGCTGAACTGGAAATGAGCGTTGGCTGGACTGTGCAAAGCGCGGATCGCCCGTCTCCGCTGACGCTACCCGCCGCGAATGTGCCCAACGCCCAAGCCCAAGACTTCCAGGCGCTCAACCTGCAAAATCGGTTCTTGTCTCGCTTGAGTGACCTGGCATCAGATGCCGAGCTGTCGGAGTCGCTGCAACCCGATGCGCCGCCGTTTGGGCTAGATAACACCCTAGCCGCTCAGGAATTTGTGTTGCCCGACGCGCAGCCGCTACCGCCCGTTCGCACCTCAATTACAGCCCAACCCGCCAAACCAGCGCCCGAACCCGAACCTGCCATCTTGTCAGAGGATGAGCCAGTGCCCACACCAACCCTGACGCTGCCCGCTGCCGAACTGATTGCAGGCAGGCAAATTGATGTCTTGGTGACGCTGCCAGACTTGCAGTCTCGCCTCTACGTAAAGCTATGGGTACGCGATCGCCAAACGCACGCCATTCTCGATGGCCCTCGCTGGGTGATGCACTTGAATCCTAACGGTCGCGGTGGTCAGCAGGCTCAAACCGTGATGACGATTCCCTTCGGCTGCTTGGATGCCCAGTTTGAAGCGATCGCCATCGAAATGGCCACCCAGCGCGAAAGCCACAAAGTCACCATCCCCCGCACCGTCATCCCTCCAGACCTGCCCACTATTTCCATAGACGACTTGGAACTGTAATGGGGTTGGTAGGGGCGGTTCGCAAACCGCCCCTACAGGTTTGGAGACGGATGGGCGATCGTTGGGCGATCGCTTCTGCCGGGAGGGCGATGCCCGGTTGCTCTGAAGCCGTTTATCCTAACCCCATCCACCCCTTTCTCCATTACCATTTGTTAAAAATTCTTAGCGTTTCGCAATTGGCCCCTAATTCACAGTAAATTCGATTTTGAAAGGTCTGTAATTTTTCATAGGAACTCGATATGGCAGCCTCCTATCTCCCTTCGATTTTTATCCCCATTGTTGGATGGGTTTTCCCTGCTGTAACAATGGCGCTTTTGTTTATCTACATTGAGCGGGAAGATGCCGACGGCATTTAATCCCTGATCTACCCGATGTACAACTTTCCTGAACCGCCCTCACCCCAACCCCTCTCCCAAGGAAGGAGAGGGGCTAAATGCAGGCTCGGTTCCCCTTCTCCACTTTTGGGAGAAGGGGTTAGGGGATGAGGGCTATCTTAAAGTTGCACATCGCGTCTTGATTCGCAATCGTGTTCAATACTTGAGTTTTTGCTCCCCTCTTCTCAGGTGTAAACCCTAACCGTTACAACTCTCTGGAGACACCCTAAATATGACAGCAGAAGTAGTCCATCCCGCTGGTGACCCACAAATTGGTAACCTGGCCACTCCGATCAATTCCTCCCCGTTTACCAAAGCGCTGATCAATAACCTCCCGGCCTATCGCCTTGGCCTCTCCCCCCAACGCCGGGGTTTGGAAATCGGCATGGCTCATGGTTATTTGCTATTTGGCCCCTTTGCTTACACCAGCCAGTTCCGTAACTCTGGCGTCAGCGACCTAGTAGGTCTAATCGAAGCTGTGATTTTGGTGGTGATTCTCACCATTTGTTTGTCGCTCTATGGCAGCGTTGGCGTCCAAAAGCCAATCGCAACCATTACAACACCCAACCCTCCCGAAGCGCTTGGCACCTCAGAAGGCTGGAGTGAATTTGCTGGCTCTTTCTTGGTCGGTGGCATTGGCGGCGCAGCGTTTGCTTACGCGGTATTTCAAGTGGTGAAATCTGGCGTATTTGAAACGTTTGGCAACTTGATCAACTAGTCTCGTTGCGATCGTCTATAGTCCCAGTGAAAGCCCGTCCTGTTTTTCAGGACGGGCTTCTTTTCAAAACTATTGAGGTGGATCAACCTACTTCATCGAGAAAGAGTTCCTGTAAATGTTGCTGTATAGGCATAAGCTCCTGGTTCGACAAAGCCATTACCGACAAAGGTTGCACTGCCAGAAACTCTCCGTCCGCCATTTTTAAATCGGATTGTAACCTTACCCGCCAGGATTTGTTTTGGTGCACTGGTGAAGCTACTGTTCCAGGAGAATAAATTGGTAGTGTCGTTAAGTGCCCATTGTGGATCAACATCAGCCGTTAACATATTAGCTCGATTATTTGTCCGCACAAAAGCCGTATCGATTGCTGGACGACCCGTCGTTAGCCCTCCCCAATAGCGATGCATGTAGGTATGTGTACCATACCGCAGGGTTCCAGCAGTAATGAGAGAAGCATCATTGCCGATGAAAAGCCCAACTTCTCTTGGGTTTAATCCGTTTGAGTTTTGAGCAGCGATCCTGCGTTCAACAATTAGTGTTCCAGGAAGGCCAAAATTAAAAGCAGGGGTGTACTGTGTATTGGAGGCTGGGAAAGATGTACTACCGGAATAGGTTGTTCCTGATGCTGAAATCTTGTAACGGAATGTTTTACCACTAGGAACGGCTCTAGCCGCAGATTTCTTAGCGAGGTGCAGAGAGGCCGAATCGAGCGCAGCAGTAGCGCTTGCTTGAGTACGGCCAGCTAGACGGAGAGTTGGCGTCTTTTCGACGAATAGGGGGTTCTTAGCTTCAAGTTGCCTAGCTAATG
>CASBQJ010000151.1 GCA_949127705.1 Synechococcales cyanobacterium PMM_0085 | reverse complement strand
TCATCTCTAGACGAGAGTAGCTCTTTGAGCGCCGTTTTCAATCAATGGCTGGTCAATACGGGGCGCGGGCTGCTAGGAGTCGATTTAGGCCCTGTAAATCTGCTACTGCTCGTCGGTGTAGGGTACGCGCTGCTGGTGTTTTACCGCACGGCTCCCCGTCCGGCGGCTCTGTTTGTGTTGAGTTTGGCGGGGGTGTCGTTCCTCAGCCTTGCCGTGCCCGACCTGCTGCTGGGGGGCGATCGCTCCACCCGCATCCGCTATTTAATTCCGGCTTACCTGGCCGTCCAGCTAGCGCTGGCCCATGTATTTTCTACCCAGGTGCTGACCATCGCTAGACGCAGCGCCATGCGGAGACAGCGGGGCTGGCAACTGGGGCTGGCGCTACTGCTGAGCGTGAGCTTAGGGGTGGGGTTAGTCAGCGCCCAGTCTCGCGTCTGGTGGAATAAGAGCGTGCCGCGCAGCAGCTACTATTTACCCGTTTCGAGCATGATTAACCAGGGCGATCGCCCGCTGGTGATTAGCGATCGCCGCCCGATTGACCTGCTAGCCTTGAGCTACTGGCTGGACGACGATGTTAAATTTCAGCTGATTTTTCCGCCTCAAACTCTAGCCGTTGCCCCAGATTTTGCCCCCATTTTTCTGCTCAATGCGTCTAATCGGCTGAAGAAAAATCTGGCTCAACAGGGCTATGACCTAACGTTGCGCTACACCGACGACCATGCCCCCAAGGCCGAGCGAGAGCGCCTCTGGCAACTGTCCCTGAAATCGAACGCCAAATCGAACGCTACATTAAAACCGGCTCGTTATTCTGCCCACGAGGGTACATAGCGCCATGCTTGGCGCAGCTCTCGATCAATCCCTTGATACTCGGGTTCTTTTTTGGCCACCAAGGCCCAAAACTGCGGCGAGTGGTTCATGTGGATGGTATGGCAGAGTTCGTGAATGAACACATAGCGCACCAGCGGCGGCGGTAAAAACAGCAGCTTGGCATTGAGGCTGATGGATTGCTTGCTAGAACAGCTGGCCCACAGCGTTTTTTGGTGACGCACTGAAACGGCACTAAACGGCAGAGAAACGTCTTTGCTGACCTGCCGGAGCCAAGGTTCAAAGTGGAGTTGGGCTTTGCGATTGAGCCAGCGCTGTAGCACAGCTTGACAAGTTTCTACGCTATGGGTAGCCCCGTGTAGCTGCAATCGATGCTGGCCTACATGGCTAGCCACAATCCGCGAGTCTAAGGCAGGGCGGTAGGTTACAGTCCAGTCTTCGGGTAGCGATCGCAGCTGAATTTGCTGGGGCAGCTGATCGGTGGTTTCTGGCACCACCGTTTCGCGGCTAGCGGCCAATTTTTGCTGCGTCCGCAGCACCCAACTCTGCCGCCGTTCTATAATTTCCGGTACCCGCTTAGGGTCAAATCCTTTGGGGATCACAACCTCCACCTCGCCTTGATGGGAGACATGAATACTCACATTGCGCGCCCGTTGACTGACTCGGACGGTATATGCCAGCGGCTCGGATTCAGCTTGCTCAGTAGCCTTTAGATTCGTCATTACCTGTAGTCTGGGTCGTCTGGTCTGGGTCGTTTTGCTTGCTTAGGTCTGTTTCCAGCAGCCCTGTTGCCAAAAGTCCAGCAAGATTTTTTGGTGAGGCTGGCCCACAGGACGCACCTGGTTGGCGCGGGCTGAGTAGCGATCGCCTCTTTCAATATCGGTAATGCTCAGCAATCCCAAATCCCAGCCTTCATGTAGCTCTAGAGTATCTACAGAGACCGTCAGTGGCGCATAGAAAACATGGCGAATCACCTCTGAAGATTCTAGTCGGGCAAACAACGTGACCGCCTCAGACCGGTAGCCAATTTCTTCTAGTAGTTCGCGTTTTACAGCCACATCGGGAGTTTCGCCCGGTTCAATATGCCCGCCAAAGAAACCCCACTGACCAGGATAATAAATTCCAGGAATGTCGTCGCGTAGCTGCATCAAAAACTGTTCCCCTTGATAGAGAATGGCGATCGCAACTTCAACGGCAGGCAAAGACATAGGGCAACCAGGTAGGGGTTTGGCACTGCCAAACCCATGTTCAGCCAGGATACAGGTAGGGGTTTGGCACTGCCAAACCCCTAGTCAGCCAGGGTATAGATTTGTTCATCTACGTTCAACAATCTACGATTGAGCGCGTTTCATGAAGTCAATCTCCTAGGGAGTATATTGCTCTACATAGAGTTCTCCTTGCTCTTGGCCTGCAATCACAATGCTCTGAAATTGCAGTGTCCCTTTAATCTTGACGGCTTGACCCAGTTGAAGGCCAGTGTCGGGCGATACAATCCAAATGCTGCCAGTGGAATCTTTCAGCTGGTAGAGCTGCCCGTTTACAATGGGAGCGCGATCGCCAACAATGCCTTCGATGCAGACCGGTAAGCGAAACCAAAACGGCATCGCTTGAATGTCGGCAATGGCACTAGGACGATTCAGGAGACCCAGGAGGGGAAATCTGAGCGGTGATACGGCAATGCAGGCGATCGCGCCCGTCCCCACTATGCTCCATCCCCAGTGCTGCCACTTAACTGTCATGCCCTCTAACGGTTGGATTTTATTGAATTCAAGTTCATTATCCTCAAGATCATCAACAATACATGGCTGAGATTCTCAACGGTAAAGCGCTCGCGCAAAAAATGCAGTCTGAACTGGCGCAACAGGTAGAGGCATTTACAGCACAGGGGCTGCGATCGCCCGGTCTCGCTGTGTTAATGGTAGGCGACAATCCTGCCAGTGCGGCCTATGTCCGCAACAAAGAACGAGCCTGCCAGACGCTGGGGATCGCGTCTTTTGGTCAGCAGTTTCCGGCAGATACAGCGCCAGCAACGCTAGCGCAGGCGATCGCCGACTTGAACCAAGATGACCGGGTAGACGGCATTCTGGTGCAATTGCCCCTGCCCAGCCATCTCGATTCTGTAGCGCTACTCAACCAAATTCATCCCGATAAAGATGCCGATGGGCTACACCCCACCAACTTAGGGCGGCTGGTGCGGGGAGAGCCAGGGCTACAAAGCTGCACGCCTGCTGGGGTCATGCGCCTGTTAGAGGAATATGACCTGCCACTGAAGGGAAAACATGCGGTGGTGGTGGGGCGCAGCATTTTGGTGGGCAAGCCGCTAGCGCTGATGCTGTTGGCCCAGGATGCCACCGTCACGATCGCCCATTCGCAGACGCCTGACCTAGCAGCCGTCTGCCGCAGCGCCGATATTTTGGTGGCGGCAGTGGGTCGGCCTGAGCTGGTCACGCCCGACTATGTGCAGCCAGGAGCGGTTGTGGTAGATGTGGGGATCAACCGGGTGGGTGAGGGTAGCACTAGCAAGCTGGTCGGCGATGTGGCCTTTGCAGCAGTGAACGACAGGGCGGCGTGGCTCACCCCTGTACCCGGCGGCGTGGGGCCGATGACCGTAACGATGCTGATGTACAACACAATTTGGAGCTACCGTCAGCGGCTAGGGATGTAGCTAAGGCAGGTAGTCTAACCGTTTGGCTAATGCTTTTTGGCGGATTGAACCGGTCAATTTTGTCTGCCCAACGATAGACAAACCCAACCGTTACCGCACCGTTGGTAGGAAGGTTAGGGCTAACAATCCAAAAACCTCAATAAAACGACTTCTTTAAGACCCCTCATCCACGGTAAAGTTGATTGCGTCTGGGTATTCAATTCCAGGCTTAACCCCCAAATTTATATCCCCAGCCCTCTGTGAGGACATGACGAGGTTTCAGGATCAGAACATGATTACGACTCAAGTGTTTGACCTATCCCGCTACCTGAGCGAACGGCAGTCATTGGTAGAGGCTGCTCTAGATCGAGCGATCGCCGTGGTTTACCCCGAAACCATCTATGAGTCTATGCGCTACTCGCTGATGGCGGGAGGCAAGCGGCTCCGTCCCATTCTCTGTTTGGCGACCTGTGAGATGGTCGGGGGCACCCTGGAGATGGCGATGCCAACCGCTTGCGCCCTAGAGATGATCCACACCATGTCCTTAATCCACGACGATTTGCCGGCCATGGATAACGATGATTATCGTCGCGGCAAATTAACCAACCACAAGGTTTATGGCGACGATATTGCCATTTTGGCCGGGGATGGGCTGTTGACCTACGCCTTTGAGTATGTGGCAGCGCAAACCCAGAATGTCCCGGCAGAGCGGACGCTTCAGGTGATTGTTCAGCTGGCACAGGCGGTAGGTGCAGCAGGGCTAGTCGGCGGTCAAGTGGTGGATTTAGAGTCTGAAGGCAAGTCGGATGTGACGATCGAAACCTTGTCTTACATTCACCGCCATAAAACAGGAGCCTTGCTGGAAGCCTGTGTGCTCTCTGGCGCAATTTTAGCGGGCGCGTCGGATGCCGATCGCCAACCCCTGTCGCGCTATGCGCAAGACATTGGTCTAGCATTCCAGATTGTGGACGATGTGCTAGACATTACAGCAACGTCGGCCGAGCTAGGCAAATCGGCAGGCAAGGATTTGCAGGCTCAAAAGGCAACCTATCCTAGCTTTTGGGGCATTGAAGAATCGAAGCGGCAGGCCAATCAGTTGGTGGCCGATGCCAAGGCTCAACTGGCTGCCTATGGCGATCGCGCCCAGCCCCTGTTGGCGATCGCCGATTACATCACCGCCCGCACTCATTAGGGTGACCTATGCAGGATTTTGCCAACGTTTTTCATAATACGGTTTTGCTGGTGGCGATCGCGGCCTGCCTAATTGCCCAAGTGCTCAAGCTGGTGGTAGAACTGGTGCGGCATGGCAAAGTAACGGTGCGCACCCTGTTTGAAACCGGGGGCATGCCCAGCGCCCATTCTGCCTTCGTGACGGCGCTGGCCACAGGGGTTGGCCAAACCGTGGGCTGGGAAACACCCGAATTTGCGATCGCGGCCATTTTTGCCGTGATTGTGATGTACGATGCGGCGGGTGTACGGCAAGCCGCCGGGAAACAAGCCCGTGTGCTCAACCAAATGATGGAAGAGTTCTTCCACGATGCCACCTTCCACGAAGATCGGCTCAAAGAGCTGCTAGGGCACACGCCAGTGCAGGTCATTGCCGGATGCATTTTGGGCGTTGCTATTTCGTGGCTAGCAGCTAGGGCCTATTAAGGATTGTGAATTAATTAACCGACTGTCTACGATCATGGCGGAGCCGCCCATTCAAATCTGAACTGCATCAGATTTGAATGGGCGAAAGTTTAAGATAGGTTTCCAAGTTGAAGAATCTGCTTTGAACAAGAGATAGTCTGAATTGCTTTTGCAAATTCGTTATCATCATCGTCGTCGCCTGCTTAGATTTTGGGACACGAAGGCATGTCGTCTCCAGCCCGCAGGCATCTCTAAATCCTGATTGCAGAATTACCCGTTTGCAACATTGATGGCTCTAATCTCTTCCTGGCGACCAAACAAAAAACGCGGCTTTAACAAGATCTTGAATAGTAGAGCTAGCGATGCAAATTCTCCAGGAGAACAACGGCTTTTCCACTGACCCGGACGACAATATAGCAGTTCTACCAACCCTCGCTGGCGATCCAAATCTAATGCTTCAAACATGACCTGGACAATGGGAAATTCATCACTTAAGTCAAGTCGAATGACCTGGCCGGGAAGGCTCAATGCCTCCTCCATTAATTCCACCTGGACGGGCAGCATGTTGAGTTGATTGGTGTCGAGTAAATCTGTTCGAGTCAAGGCAATTTCTACACCGACTTCTGAAATCGCTCTGGTGAATCCCCACAAAGTTTGTTCACCCACTTGAACCCGCACCGTGCGCCGCAAGCCATACCATTCATAGGGGCTAGTGCGCGGCACATCTACCAAAATCAATAGGGCAATGCTCAGCATCAGCAGGTTATAGGCACTCCAAATCCAGCCCAACCCAATCCCTTTCAACTGCTCGGCAATTTCTATTGGCATGCTGGGCTGCCAGGTTCCCATAATCAGGTAAGTTCCCAAATTCATCCATAAACTGATTGCCGTTGCAATAAACATGGCAATCAGCGGCAAGGCTAGCTGCCAGTTAAACAAAAAGCGATCGCTGACCCCCCCTTTTGGAGTCACCTTAAAGCCTTTGCCAAACGGATTGAGCATGACTTTGATCACAGTCACCGCTAGTGGAAACACTAGCACCAGTGAATAAACATCCGACAAAATGGCCGAGCGAGAACGCGCATTTAACCAAGCAAATGCAGTGACTTGCACCAAATAAAATGGAATAAAGAAATATAGGATATCTGTCCCGGTCGCCCGCACCGGAATAATGTGGAGGAACGCATAGGCTAGGGGGAAAACCAGCAGTCCAACCCGAGCCGGACTGGTAAACCAATGCAGTAACCCTTCCAAATGCGCCAGCCGTTGCAGCAAATTTAAACCGGGGATGGTCAGAGGATTGGTTTTAATGAAAAAGGCTTGTAAGGTACCCTGCGCCCAGCGAGTCCGCTGAAGTGCCTGCACTGAAATATTCTCAGCCGCTAGCCCTGCACTTAGTTTTTCATTCAGGTACAGCACCCGGTAGCCTTTTGCCGCCAACCGGATGCCCGTAAAGTAATCTTCGCTCAGCGATTCGGTCACAAAACATCCGGTTTCAGTTAACGCCGATCGCCGCACCACAAACGAGGTGCCTGCACAAATGACGCCGCCCACTCCATCGCGAATTGGTTGAATTTGGCGGTAAAACACCTCTTCATCGGGCGTCAGCACATTTTCTAAGCCCAGATTGCGGGCGATCGGGTCGGGGTTGTAAAACGTTTGCGGGGTTTGGATCAACGCCACCTGCGGATCTTGGAAAAAGCCAAGAGTCCGGGTTAGAAAGTTCTTGGTTGGCACAAAGTCGGCGTCAAAGATCACGATTAGCTCACCGCTGGTGTGAGCTAGGGTATGGTTTAAGTTCCCTGCTTTGGCATGACGATTGTCGGGGCGGGTGCGATAGTCACAGCCGAGTTCTGCGGCTAAGGCTTCTACTTCGGGGCGGCGGGTATCGTCGAGCAAATAAATCTGCTTGGCCTCGTAGTCTAACGCCTGACACCCAATCACGGTGCGGCGCAGAATAAAGGTTGGCTCATTATACGTTGGGATCAAAATATCAACGGTTGGGGCAAAGGTTCCGTTGAGCACATCAAGCGCCAACCGATCGGCTTCGGGGCGTCGATCGTGGGTTCGCAGCAGCAACCCAAGCTGAATGATGCTGCCGCTCAGTAGCAATAGCTCCATAGCAAACAGCCCAATACTGAACACGCCATTCAACGGCGTACTGAGATTGAGGGTGGAAAGCGATCGCCACAGCAAATAGCGCACGGCCAGAATCAGCAAGATTCCTACGACTACAGCCCGTGACCAGGTTTTTGGGCGCGGCGATACTTTTGTGATAGTTAGCACCACCAGCATCAATGCCACTGTCCAAAACACCAGGTATTGCCCCACCATTTTGGGTGCTTCAATCCACATCGGCGGGCTTTCTTGAAGCTGCTCTAGCCGTTGGAAAATGATGCTAATCGTCCCATTGCCCGCAAACCAGGCAGCGGCGATCGCCCCCGTCACGACCACAATCGCGATCATGACAAAGGTGGCAGTCCGAACTGACGATCGCCAACGACGCCAAAGCGAGATGGGATGGTGAGGATGCAGAGCAGTCATTGATCTAGCCCCAGAATTAGTGGATGTAAGGCGCTTACCAACTCAAACAGCTTCCCAGCGCTAACGGCGCTTGAGTCATGAATTGCACGTTGCTGCCATGTTGACATGCGCCCATCCCCTGAAGATGAGGAAAGACTGAGTGTTGGGTGAAAGGGTTGTGTGAAAAGCAAAGAAGAGTGTAGCGATCGCCCCATCTAGCAAAATAGGGTGGGCAATGCCCACCCTACAAAATTACAGTTCCAACTATGCTCTAAACCATGGGTTTAGAGCATGGGTTTAGAGCAACCGGAAAATGAACGGATAGTGATAAGACTGTCCCGGCGTGCCTAAGCATTTCACAATAGCCAGAATCGGCATAACTAAGCTGACAACACCCAAAATTGCCAGCAGCGGATATCCAATTAGCACAAAACACAGCACGCCAAAAATAATCCCGTAGAGCCACACGTTGAAGTGAAAGTTAATGGCTTCTTTGGCGTTTTCTTTGACCACCGGATCATCGGAAACCAGCAAAATGGCAATGGGCAGGCCGACTGATACGACCAAGGCGCTGAGGAAAATAGACCCATGGGATAGGGCTGACAGTAATTTACGCTTATCGTTATTCATACTTTCCATACTGAACCCTCCGGGATTCATGTCAATTTCTTTACCAAGCTGTTGATTCCTTAATAGTAATGCCTCTTCCCTTCAGGAAAAGTCTATCAGTAGGGCGGTTTCCTAGACCAATTGAGTAGGCTTTTCTGGGATATCGCCTTTGCGGAAACTGGCTTGCGACGCTGAGACGTTGATTTGAGCCATTTGGCAGGGAATCTAGTGGCAGCACATTGGTTCGGTATCCTCCGATCTGCCCGCCCCTGGGTATGCTGAATACAACTCGTTTAGCGAAAGGCACTCCTTGGACAAGTATATGATCAAGCGCAGGCGGCAACTAGGAGGCGATACGCGCTTCGCGCAGGCAAGCCAACGCCCCCCACAACTAGCCCAAACGCTCGTGGGGCTGCTGCTCTGGTGCGGATTAATCTCGGGCTGTGAGCTGTTGCCGCCGTTAACGGGCATACCCCAGCCAACGCCAGAAGTTCACCTGCTGTTGGGTAACCCCAGCAGGGCTGTTAGTGATCCCAACAGTCCCAATAACTACCTGATTATGCGGCCACAGTATGCCCTCTCCTACAATCGCGATAAAGGCATACCCAACTGGGCGAGCTGGCAACTCAACCCAAGCTGGCTAGGCGACTTACCCCGCGATCCGTTTGCGACCGATACCTCACTCCCCGCCACTTGGTACCGGGTGCGCACAGACGACTACACAGGCAGCGGGTTTGATCGCGGCCATGTTGTCCCTGCTGCCGACCGCAACCAGAAACCCGCAGACGGCGAGTCCGTATTTCTGATGACCAATATCATCCCCCAAGCAGCCGACAACAACCGAGGGCCGTGGGAAAAGCTGGAACGCTATTGCCGCGATTTAACCAAACAGGGCAAAGAACTTTACATTATTTCGGGCTGGGCAGGTTCGGGTGGAAAGGGCGAACGGGGCAAAAAGACGGCGATCGCCCGTGGTAAAGTTGCCGTTCCAGCCGCGACTTGGAAAATTGTCGTTGTCCTCAACCAACCAGGATTAGGAATTGAGAGTATTCGTAACGATACGCGCGTGATCGCGGTCATTATGCCCAATGTTCAAGGAATTAAAAACGATGACTGGCGCTCTTATCGTCAATCAGTCGATACCGTTGAACACATTACCGGATACGATTTTCTCTCTAACCTTCCTACTGCAACCCAAACCATTTTGGAAGCCAAAGTAGACAAGCGTTAAGCAGCGTCAGGGAAAACCAGCCTCAATCACTAAAGGGTGAGCAGGGCACACATCTGCACCCCACTCACCCTCAACCGACTAGGACTTAATTCAAGGGTTTACCAGAGACCCCGAACTGGATTAGAACTACCGCCACCTGTGTTTTGGTTATAGGACGGAGTAGTGTTCTGGTTAGAAGATGGAGTGGTGTTCCGGTTGTAGGACGGCTGTTGGCTAGGCTCACCCTGACGCATGGTTCCACCTTGAGGCATGGTTCCACCCTGACGCATGGTTCCACCAGAATTTGGGTTCATCGGATCGTTGGCATTAGGATTATCGTCAAGCCGAGGAGATAAATCTTGGCGCTGTTGAGCGCTGCCATTGTTAACCGTGCCACCGCTCTGATTGTTAGCAGGATCGCTAGGATCATCTTCCAACCGGGGAGACAGCTCTTGGCGCTGCTCGACGCCCGTTCTCGAGTTAACTGGCGTGCCATCACGACGGTTAGCAGGATCGCTTGGAGAGTCACTCAAGCGAGGAGAAAGCCGCTGACGGTCTTCCACATTACCTGTGTTGTTGGGAGTAGTTACGCCACTAGGAGTAGTCATAGGCGAGGTTTGACCTGACGTCGAAGGAGTACTGCCGTCCGAGCCTGCGGAACCGCTGCCACTTCTTTGCGCTAGAAGCTGCTCCGAGTCAGATGTGGGCTGCTGCGACATGGCAGATTGAGAAAAAAGTAGAACGACAGCAGAGCAGCTAAGAAGTGTACTTGCACTCAAAACAGCAATTGCTTTTGCGAATCTATTTGAACGTTGAGTTTTGGTCGAATTCATCGTAATCTCCTACGGTGAGCTAAGGTCTATAAACAGTCCAAATGGCTCGTAGAAATGTAGGATAGTCGTTTCGGCTGTCCAGCAGGCTAAGTTAAAACACCTAACCTTGTAAAACATTTCACTACTCAAATCGGATTGTTATAGCTAGTGTTCAAGGTCTTCCGGATATGGCAGTCCTCTAAATAGAGGCGATCGCCAATTCAAAATGGGCACGTCATGCTCAAACTAAGTTAGTTTGTACGTGTTTCCTTGAAGCTACCCAATTACTGTAGGCGGGACTGCCTTGGGGCTGGCTCTATCAAGAGAAGGATTGGGGCTGGTTCAAAAGGAGTGGTTGTGACGGCACCCTGAGCGATCTGAGTGCAATCTCAAACCTCTTTGAAACACGCTTTAAACACACTATTGACTCGATGAAGTTTGCACCCATGACAGAATTACAGCACAACGCTCAATTGCTTGGCTCATTTTTACTAGGAATAATATTGGGTTGTATTGCCATGTTTTGGTATCTCACCATTTTTAAGCCGCAGCCAACCATCAGTCTTGAGGGAATGACCACGTTTGATACTGCAACCTACGAAAATCTTTATTTCACTAACGCAATTTATCTTCAAGAGCCAAGCATCGTAAAAGACACAATCTATTTACGCTTTCGAGATGATGCGGCCATGAATGCTGTGATCGACAAACGGGTCGTAGTCAGCGGCCAGCTTCAC
>CASBQJ010000150.1 GCA_949127705.1 Synechococcales cyanobacterium PMM_0085 | reverse complement strand
CGGATTTGTTCTGCCACATCGATCGCGACGTTGACTTGGGCTTCTTCGGTAGAGGCTCCTAGGTGCGGAGTCAGGACGATTTCTTTACCGAGGGCTTTCAAAGGGGATTCACCCAATGGCTCAGTTTCGTATACATCTAGTGCGGCACCGCCGAGTCGGCCTTCTTGCAGGGCGATCGCCAGCGCTTCCTCGTCAATAATGCCGCCCCGAGCGCAGTTGATGATCCGGGCGGTGGGCTTCATTTTGGCGATCGCCTCTTTGCCAATCAGGTGATAGGTTTCTGTGGTTTTGGGCAAGTGCAGCGTAATGTAGTCTGCTTCGCGAAACAGCATATCTAGCTCTACCAATTGGCAACCGAGCTGCTCTGCTCGCTCATTCGAGAGGAATGGGTCATAGGCCAACAGCCGCATTCCCATCGACCGGGCTACGGTGGCGACGTGGGAACCAATTTTACCTAGCCCCATGACGCCGAGGGTTTTCTTATACACCTCAACGCCAGTAAAACTGCTGCGATTCCACTTGCCACTTTTCACCGACACATTGGCATCAGGAATGTAGCGCGACATCGACAGCATCATGGCGATCGCGTGCTCGGCGGCAGCAATGGTATTGCCTTCGGGCGAGTTGACCACCAAAATGCCCCGGCGGGTGGCGGCGGGCACGTCCACATTATCGACCCCAACCCCGGCTCGCCCAATAATTTTGAGCTGTTTGCCGGCATCAATCATAGCCTGGGTCACACGAGTGCCCGAGCGAATCATCAGCGCATCGTATTCCGAGATAATCTGCACCAGCTGCTCGGGTGAGAGATCGGTTTTGATGTCTACCTGAGCGACTTGAGAGAGAATGTCGATTCCAACTTGATCGATCGGATCCGAAACAAGAACCTTAGGCATGATGGGCTGGCGCTAGCAAAGAATTTACAACTCTGGCCAAATAGTCAAGCGATGGATGACCCGCACAAGAGTTTTGTACCGACAGCCATTTTACTGCCAAAGGTGTGTACGACTTAGCAGACGCCTGAAAACTTTTCGGGTTTTCGCCAAATGCCTGCTCAGCCCGAACTTTAGCTAAACCTGCTGGCGCTACAGCACCCCAATCCAGTCGTTTTTGCAAAATTCTTATCAAAAGTTCCCCAGTATTGGCAACTTTTTGTTATATTTGTTTACATAAAGCAACATAAAGCTACACGAGGTTCAAATGACGCTTCTACTCACTATTCTTTTTGCTGTCGGTTGGGTTACCGTTGCCCTGATTGGGACGCAAGCCTATTTCCGAGGCGAACAGTCTAAGCCAATTCACGAACGCAACTGGCGCTCCGACTCGTTCGAGCAAATTGCCACCGCTCTGACTGGAACTGGAATCGACTATCGCGATCGCGTTCCTGCTTTCCAGGTTGTAGATGCTTATAGCAGCCGCCAATTGCCTCAGTAGATGCGTCGGACGTCGATTGATCGCATGTTGATTGATCGGACGTTGATTGAGAGTCTGTCAAACCTTGGGATTTAGCCGATAGTTCTTTTATTGCTAGAGATTAAACCAAGCTGTTCTTAAGCTCTGTTCAAGCAGCCTCAAAGATTTAGTCTGTGGAATGTGCGCTCTAAATTTTGGACTTTGGAGCCACGTTTCAACTCTCTCAGAATGAATCTTTCAATCTGCTTGGTTTGCAAGAGCCGGAAAGCAAATGCGCTCCCCCACCTTTTAATTAAAGGACTGGGGGAGTTTTTTTATGATGAAGCCGCAAGGCTGGCAGGAAAGCCCACGACTTTGTGGTCAAACTGGAGATTGGACAGACTTGCTTTGCCTTGATATAGATAGAAATACCGGATCGGTGAGACTAAGCCTGTAGGAATTGGGTGAGCAGTCGCTGTAGTCACAGTAGTTGCAACAGAAGTCGAGGATATTACTGAGTGACTGAGTGTTAATCGGTACAAACCCAAACGGATTAATTTTTACTCCTTTCGTTTTCTCCTTCATGCGTTACCAAATTAGTCACACCCTCAGCTATACGTACGATCGCCCGGTCACACTGGCTCCTCATCAAGTCCGATTGTTGCCGCGTAGCGATGTAACACAGGCAGTGCGGTCTTATTCTCTAGCGGTCAGCCCATTACCGACTCAAATTGGCGAGAACCTCGATTTGGATGGCAGCAGTTTGCTGCTGCTCTATTTCTCAGACGAACCAATTGAGGCGTTTACGATTACCGTTGCGTCAGAAGTAGAAACCTTTCGCAGTAACCCCTTTGCGTTTTTGCTAGAACCCTGGGCTACCTATTTGCCGATTGACTATCCCATGTCGCTGCTGGCACAACTACAGCCTTATTTAGGGGGCCAAGGGCTGAGTTTTGCGTCTGTAGACCCGGTGGCAGTTCAGCTGGCGCAAGAAATTTTGCACAGTACGGATAGTAGCGTCATGGCGTTTTTGACAGCCCTGAATCAGCGGATTTACGATGCCTGCGACTATGTGATTCGGGAGACAGGCGAACCGTTTTCACCGGGAATGACCTGGACAAAACAGGCGGGTTCTTGTCGTGATTTTGCCGTGCTATTTATGGAAGTGTGCCGCGCGGTCGGGCTGGCGGCTCGATTTGTCAGTGGTTACCACGAAGGTGATCCGGATTGGACAGACCGCCATCTCCATGCTTGGGTAGAAGTTTATTTGCCAGGAGCGGGCTGGCGCGGATATGACCCGACCCAAGCCCT
>CASBQJ010000149.1 GCA_949127705.1 Synechococcales cyanobacterium PMM_0085 | reverse complement strand
TCGGGGAGCTGATCCAGTAGCCTATTTTACAGAACAAAAAGCAGTTTTGGGCACTAGCAAATCTCCAGGTAGCATCGTTCCATTCATACTCAAACTGACTAGTGCCCAAAACTGCTTTTTGTTCTGTAAAATAGGCTACTGGATCAGCTCCCCGAATCGCTAGACCATTAGTATCGGAGTAACTTAGAGGTGCAGAAGTGGATGGAGTCGTAGATGTATTAGCTCCAGCACAAGGATTAACACCAGCACAGGGATTAGCTCCAGCACAGGGATTAACCCCAGCACAGGGATTAACACCAGCACAGGGATTAGACTGTGAAGCCGGAGTTGCCTGAACCAATCGAACTAGGGATCCAGAGAAAACCACTCCTAACCCTACACTTAGGATTGAGGCTGTGGCAAAAGCAGCAATATACTTAACCTTCATGTAATGCTCCGATAATAGATAAATGAGCGGCGATCGCGCTTAATCCAAGGGTTGGGGATTTACGGCTCAACCCATCAATCCCATCCGTAGACATTCCGGCGGCAGGGGCACAGCATGCCGTGCCCCTGTTAGTTGCACATAAGCTATTTGGCGCTGGCACAAGGATTGGCGGAAGCGCAGGGGTTAGCGCTGGCACAGGGGTTAGCTGAAGCGCAGGGATTGGCTGAAGCGCAGGGGTTAGCTGAAGCACAGGGGTTAGCTGAAGCGCAGGGATTAGCGCTGGCGCAGGGATTGGCTGAAGCGCAGGGATTGGCGCTGGCACAAGGGTTGACTGAAGCACAGGGGTTAGCGCTGGCACAGGGGTTGACTGAAGCGCAGGGGTTAGCGCTGGCACAGGGATCAGCACTAATAATGGTTCCAGCACTTGCTTGAGATCCCATGACTGGGGAGGGGGAAAACACCATTCCTACTCCTGCACTCAAGATTGAGGCTGTGGCAAAAGCAGCGATATACTTAACTTTCATGCAATGCTCCGACAATAGGTGAGTGAGTTACACCAGGATTTACTCTGGACTTACCCGCCATTAACTGATGACAACCTGAGAATTTCCTGAGAAGGGGTTAAAGGGAAGTTAAAGAGAACGATTAAGTCAATAGTTAAAATAGCTCAAAGCTTCACTGTGTAAAGCTTTGAGCTATTTTAATCAGATTGCCTAATGCTGTATCGGTTTGGGTATGCGGCTATTCTCGCACTAAGCGAAACCCAAATAAAATGTGGCGAGACGCTGCAGGGCGGGTGTGCTGATAGGCGGCACGACAAAAGCCGGGAGAGTCATCCCACGAACAACCCTTCATGATGGCTAACGTTTGAGTCCCTAAAGGGCGCAATGTCGAGGTGTACTCAAATACATTGCCAGCCATATCTTCTACACCGTACAGGCTACGACTCAATGGAAAAGCAGCGATCGCACTCGTGCCATTGATCCCGCTACCTGCCCAGTTTGTGGCTGAATCTCGCCATTGGTTACCCCAAGTGAAATAGCGCCCGTCTGTACCTCGTGCTGCTTTTTCCCATTCTTCGGCGGTGGGTAGTCGATAGGTGTGCTGATCCTGTTGCCCTTGCCATTGGGCATAGGCGATCGCATCGTTGTAAGAAACTAGCACAACCGGATGTTGTTCTCCTCCAACAGGATAGCGATCGCCCGCCCACAGATATCGTTGCACCTGATCATAAGCATGCACTAGAAATCCTTGCTGCTGATACTCTGCTTCAGATATTCCGGGTGAACGGTACCCAGTTGCTGTGATAAAAGCCTGATAGTCAGCATTGCTAACCAGATTTCGGAGAATACAAAAAGCAGGCAAGAATAGCTCCTGGCGCGGCAATTCTTGCTCAAACCAAGCTTGCTGCCGTAACCGCTGCTCAAGTCGAAGGCGCTGTTCTGCACTGCGAGCGAGTGCTTGGGCTGAGAGGTGGTACCCATAGTCTCGTTCAGCGCGATCGCTACCTATAATGAATTTGCCGGCAGGGATGTATACGTAGCCTTGGTCTGTTTCGCAGCGAACACGAGATATTGCACTAGAGGATGCCCGTCCGGTTGTCAAACCAAGGATTAAAAAAATAGGTATGATGGCGATCGCTGCCCACCGCGCTAAAACTATACCGTTATATAATAATTTCACTTTTTACCCGGATGCTAATGTAATGGCTAATTGCCCGGAATCTCAAGACTGGATCGTAACGACTGAAGGCATTAGTCAGGCTTGTCAGAGCCAGAGCGATCTTGAGGCGTTTGTTGAGCCTTATCGGCTCTATCGATTTTTGACAAATCTGGAAGATATCCTCCTATCTGTCCCAGATCAGCAGCAGCGACTGTTGCTGATTCAGCCGCTGGTGAGAAGGCTATTGACGAGTTCTTACTGGCTGCAAATGGAATTTACTGATCCACCTCCCAATCCGGGTTGGTCAGTTCGGTTTTTGTATCAAGACCATCAATTTCCAATTACTATCCAAATGGTTGCTTGGCTGCCCAAAAATGTGTCACCTATTCATAATCATGGCACATGGGGAATTGTTGCTCTGCTGGGTGGTCAGGAAAAAAACCAGTTTTGGCGGCGATCGCCTACTCTTGAGGCTCCAAACCGAATTGAACCTGTAGGGGAACAAATTTTACTGCCCGGAGATATCATTGGGTTTCTTCCCGATACCATTCACAGCGTTGAGCCTTTAGGGGATGAACCTGCTGTCACGTTTAATCTCTATGGTGAAACTGACTATTCTCAGCGGTTTGAATTTGATCCCGTCAACCATACCGCTCAAAACTTTTGACCCGATTTTGATGCAGGGATTTAGTATGCCAAACCCTGACCTATGCTCTGATTGAAGGCATCGCCGCTATGGGGTAGTTGGCATGTCTTTCTACCTAGCTAAACGAGCAGAACTAACGCTTAATTAACCAAGCTCACATTAATTAATGGATCAGGTCTTCAATCTGACCTAAAAGCTTCATCAGCCGCGCCCGTTTTTTAGCATCTTCTAAGACACCAGCCCTTTTTAACCGCTGTGGTAGCCCTTTAACTTGCGTTAACAAAGACTGATGGGGAGTGCTGTCGCCAGCATCCTGCCGTAAAGCTCTCACCTGAACTTGAATGGCATCTACGGATAAGTCCTGGGCGATCGCCGCCTCCAACAGCTGGCGTTGCTGCTCTGCGTTTTTAACTCGGAGCACCTCGTTAACCTTTGTATAGTGCAGCTTGCCCTCTTTCAAAACTGCCTGAATATGGGAAGGCAACTTCAAAAGCGGTAGTCGATGTTTACGGAAACTTTCAGGCGTTAGTCGTCCTGCGACCGCAAATACTTCCTGAACTACCTCAAGATCCTCATTACGGACAACGTTGGACGTAAGCCCCCGTTTTTGATTGGCCATCTGATTTAGGATGCTCACCACCTCCTCTGGTTCTCCCCCTAAATGACGACAAAGCATATTCATAATCGCGCTGGTTTCTTCCCATTTGCTCAAATCGCTGCGCTGAAGGTTACTGATCGATTTGATGTCGGCGGCAGTATTATCATCAATCTCAAAAATCCTAACCGGAACGACCTCCAACCCGGCCAGTTCGGCGGCACGGTGCCGTTTTTCCCCCGCCAGTAGGTCAAATTCATCGCGTTGGCCTGGATATACCCGTACGGAAAGTGGATCGATTACACCTACTTTTTTGATCGATGCGGCCATATTCTCCAACTCAGTTGGATCAAAATAACGCCGATCTTGATCAAGGTCTCGGTGGATTTTGTGGAGCTGAACTGTGATTGGCGCGGGTTGTGTGGTACTAGGGAGAGCAATAACGGGCTCATCTACAGATGCCGCTGCATCTTCAGTCCCTGCGTCTTCAGTTCCTGGGGCTTCACTGGCTGGAGCTAATGGATCGGAAGCTGCCAGGTCTATGGGTGCCGTTACTGCTTCTACGACAGAAACATCTTGCCGAATCACCTGCATCAACCCTTTAAACCGATTTGTCTTTTCAACTCTACTCATCCCACAATCTCCTGACCAATTGCACAATATTCTTGCCAAGCTAACCCAGCGCGGCGATCGCTCACATCTTTGACCATGACCCCTTCATTGGCTGCCTTTTGAAACGCCACCGCTTCTCGAATTTTTCCCTTAAATAAGGGGAATCCCGCGTCTGTTAAGAACTCACGGGCTTCTTCACCTTCTTTGCGAGGATTAGGAGGCACTCTAGTTAACAAAATTCGATAGTTATCTGTTCCCAACGCCTGCAATAGCTCCACCGTTTGAATTAAGGCATCAATTGACAAAGTATCAGGCGTAGTCGGCAATACGAGCAGATCGCACCCATCCACAATTTCCTTTAGATCCTCCTCCTCAGCTCTGGCCTCAGTATCGATCACAAAATGCTCAATCCCCGTGCTATATCGTGCCGCTTGATTGACACCAACTACTTTGAACGATAGACCACCCTGCTGAGAACCTCGTTCTGCCCATCGAGTTGCCGAACGGTTGGGGTCACCATCAATCAACAATGTCTTGCCCCTGGTTTGGAAAAACGCCGCCAGGTGAATAGCTGTAGTGGTTTTTGCGACACCCCCCTTAAACGAAGCAGTCGTAATAATCATGCCCTATGCTATCCGTAATTTGATTAATTTAATTCTATTACGGACTCTTTGCTATAGCTCAATTTTTAGCTCAGTAGACTTTAACTCAACAGACGTCTGGCACGATACGCGAATGTTAGCAGGGCGATAAAATTCTTCCTCAGTCTGCCAACGATGCTCCCACTGATAGCCAGTTCCTAACAATAGCCCTAGCCAAACCCGCACTGGGGCAAGGTGAACGTTTTGGAAAACCGTCCCCATGTCCACGGGCTGCGGCTGCACTTGCAGCCACTCACGCACGGTTCTAGACCAATCGGAGATCGATTCTTCGTAGGCTGTCTCTAGCGCCGACTGTTTTGCGCTGATCTGCTCAAGCATTTCTAATAGGGCGTCTTTATCGATCGCTTCTGCCCGTGAATCGTCTGGATGCGATCGCCCACTCCTCTGCTGTGGCTCCAATGATTCCAAAATCTCATCTAGATTCAGACTCATCGTATGGCGCAGCACCCCTGCCAGCATATCATCTGTTAAAACTGGCTCGCCAATCAACTCAGACGGAGCTGGGGTATATTTACTTTGCCAACCGTCGAGTAACCAGGTAGCTCGTGCGGCGCAAACTGTTGCCAGTTGGGCGATCGCCTCTCCCGCTACATGCAGGCGCTCACTCTGCGGCAGTCTTTCTAGAATCGGCACCAACAGCTCCCAAAATACCTGAAACTCCGCCGTAGATGGATGGGCGATCGCCTGCTGCACCAACCCATCAAATTCTGGAGAGATCGGCATCTGAGTATTGTCGGCTCCAGCGGTTCCCATGGTGGCTGACCTTTAAACCATGAACGGACTAGTAGTCTGAGGCGTAAATCTGCCTACCGTTCGTAGTGCAGGCTTCCAGCCTGCGCGGGCAAGATGCCCGCCCTACGGTAGCTAAACTTCCGCCGTGCCGCACTAGGCGCAGCTCCATAAAGCCGGCGAGATTCCAGAAACGTGCAGCTTTTGTGAGATCCCGCCCCTACTCCCCTGTAAATCATATCGAAGTTGATCGATTGACAAATAAATATCTATTCTAACTATAGCCAACGGCTCTGACTAACGCTAAACTTACGCTAAATTAACTCCTGATTTTACTCCTATGGCTCGACCGGTCAACCGCAAGTGCCAACACTGCGCCACTTTGCCAGCAGAAGAGGCGATCGCCCTGCATGGATCGGGTGGATCAGATGGAGACAACTGTTGGAATCCAGCAGACTGTCGCAAATTAGGCTATGACTGTCACCGCCGCCGCAATCACTACCGCCACCGCCAAGACGACAATCAGCCGCGTAGACGGACGCGGAAACTGCAAAAACAGGCGATTCAGCCAGATCAAAATCAGCTGGATCAAAATCAGCTTCAGTCGATTCAGCACAACCCCACTGCACCAGATCCGATCGAATTCATCCCACCCTCCTTACCGTTTCCCTATGCTGCCGTTCTAGTACTCTATCGTCAGGGAAAAGATGCTCCGGTTCATGCGATTGCTGCTGAAATTTGGCAAGGCGATCGCAAAGTGAATCAAATCAATGCGAAGCACTGTATGGGGATGAGAGGCAACGAGGTCACCGCCTACATTCGGGAGATCTTAGAACAACTGCATCAACAGGTTGACGTGTCCCGATTTGAGGATGTGATTAAAGAAGTGCCTGTAGAGCAATGCCCGATATTCGATTGCCCAGTTAGCCAATACGTTCAGCATATTTGAATACAATCCTCAGGAAAAAATCATTTAACTTCGGGCTTCAACCGTCAGAATCTTTAGGACGTTGATCGTTAGCAGAAAAGAGGTAAACACTACAAGCTACCATCTGGCTTCCCTCTGAAGATGGTTGTTTTTTAGAGAGCACCTGTTCTATCACCATAGTTGTGTCGGTATAGTTCTGCTCTAGATCTCACTTTCTATCCATGAAGGCCAACCATGACCCGTCCCACTTTTACATCCTCAGTCTCTAAGGTTCTGCCGCTATTGGAGCAGTATCAACAGGTGCGACAGCTCAGCGATCGCATTTGTGAACCGTTAGTAATCGAAGATTATGGGGTTCAGAGTATGCCAGATGTTAGCCCGCCTAAGTGGCATTTGGCGCATACTAGCTGGTTTTTTGAAACATTTTTGCTCATTCCCTATCTGCCAGACTATGACGTCTTTCATCCTACGTTTGGCTACCTGTTCAACTCTTACTATGAAGCCGTTGGTAAGCGCCATCCGCGTCCACAGCGCGGTCTACTGTCACGTCCTACGGTAGAGCAAGTTTATCGCTATCGAGCCTATGTAGACCAAGCCATGCAGGGTCTGCTGCAAAATCTGGAACAGACCCCAGCTAGCCCTGCCGCCCTGACTGATTTGGTCACCCTGGGACTGCATCATGAACAACAGCACCAAGAACTGCTGCTCACTGATATTAAACATATTTTAGCGCTCAATCCCTTACGTCCGGCCTATCGAGCCGATTTGCCAGCAGCAGGGCGTGGCGACGTTACATCTAAAGAGCAATGGCTCGATTATCCAGGTGGTCTCTACACCGTCGGATATAAAGGTGACGACTTTGCCTTCGATAATGAAAGTCCGCTGCACTCAGTCTATTTGCCAGATTATTACCTGGCCTCTCACTTAATCACCAACGGGGAGTATTTAGAATTCATGCAAGCAGGCGGATATGGCAAGCCCGACTATTGGCTATCTGAAGGTTGGGCCACCGCACAGCTGAACCAGTGGGATGCACCCTTGTACTGGGAAGAAATTGACGGACACTGGTGGACGATGACCCTAGGGGGGCTGCGGCAGGTCAATGAAGATGAACCCGTTTGCCATGTCAGTTTTTATGAAGCGGATGCCTATGCCCGCTGGGCTGGGAAACGCTTACCCACTGAAGCAGAATGGGAAGTGGCCGCTGATGCAGTTCCTGTGCAGGGTAATTTTTTGGCAAACGGGCGGCTTCACCCAACTCCAGCTATGGGTCTAACTCGGCCTGATCAACTGTTTGGCGATGTTTGGGAATGGACGCAGAGCGCGTATTTGCCCTATCCCGGCTTTAAAGCGGCTGTGGGGGCAGTTGGAGAATACAACGGCAAATTTATGTGCAACCAAATGGTTTTGCGGGGAGGCTCTTGCGTCACTCCACCGGGTCACACTCGTCCTAGCTACCGCAATTTTTTCCCGCCTGCTACCCGCTGGCAGTTTAGCGGTATTCGGCTGGCTCAGTAACGATCAGAGTTCTGTTTCAAACCAATAGTCTTCAAGCTCCAATCCTTTATTCCCGATTCTTATGTCTTCAACCCTTCATTCCAAACCCACCATTCAACTCTATGACTTGCATCCACCCTTAGAAGATTTCCTGAGCGATGTCCTATCTGGACTCAGCCAACGGCATAAAACAATTCCGCCTAAGTTCCTGTATGACAAACAGGGTGCAGAGCTATTCGATGCCATTTGCACGCTCGATGAGTACTATCTGACCCGCACAGAAATGGGAATTCTGCAAACCTATGCTCCAGCGATCGCCACCTTAATTGGAGATAGCGCCCTGATTGAGTTTGGCAGTGGCAGTAGTCAAAAAGTGCGGATTTTGTTAGATGCCATGCCCCAGTTGACTACCTATGTGGGGCTAGATATTTCAAAGCAGCACTTGCAATCCTCTTGCTTGCAGCTAGTGGATGATTATCCAGGATTGGAGGCGATCGCCATCTGTGCCGACTATACGCAGCCGTTGCAGCTGCCAACTATTTCGATGCTTGCGGGTAAACGCCGTGTGGGCTTCTTCCCTGGATCGTCTCTAGGCAACTTGGAACCCGCTGAAGCCATTGAGTTTTTACGAAATGTAGCCAGATTACTGGGTGGCGAAGGGAGTTTGCTGATTGGCATTGACCTAAAAAAGAGTAACGCTATTTTGGAGCCTGCCTACGATGATGCAAAAGGAATCTCTGCTGCATTTGCGTTAAATTTGCTGACGCGGATCAATCGCGAACTAGGTGCCGATTTTGAGGTGAATGACTTTGAGTATCAGGCATTTTACAATGCACCTAAAGGTCGAATTGAAATGTATATTGTCAGCCGCAAAGCCCAAATTGTACATCTAAAGGGTAGAGAGTTCTCCTTTTCCGCAGGAGAGCGGTTGCGGACAGAATATTCTTACAAATACAGTATCCCTGAATTTCAAACATTGGCCTTACAGGCAGGCTTCCAATCACAGCAGGTATGGACTGACGCTCAGCAGTTGTTTAGCTTGCATTATCTCCAATCCACTCAGCCTGATTGACTGGAGATAGTTTGGATAGAAGGTGTTGAACTCGGTGAACCTGAGCTAATTTTGCTTTCTGAACAGTAGAGTGCCACCACCAGATCCGATCTGCAATTACAGCGATCGCTTAAAACTTGGTTATTTTTGTGAGACCCTCGCTCAGCGAAGGTCTCACAAAAATAGCGGTGGCTGACACAATTGGAAATTGCCATCAGCCAGCGGCAGACTGCAAACTATGTGGGTAATAGCTTGAGTTGGGTTCGTGATGTTGAGAGTGGTCGCATTCGATATTTGAGATCAGCTACAAAGCCGGAGAATGAATTGGTTATGCGGAGTGCAATAGAGACTGGCGATACCACTCAATTGTGTTTTGTAGCCCGTGGCGAAATTGCATTTCAGCTAGGAAGCCAAACTGTTCGATTGCTTTCTGCGTATCTAAACAGCGCCGGGGTTGCCCATTAGGCTTATCTGTTTCCCATACTAATTCACCGTTATAGCCCATCAATTCGCAGATTAATTCAATCAAGTCTTTGATTGAAATTTCATCGCCTGTTCCCAAGTTAACTGGCTCTGAATCGTTGTAGAACTGTGTTCCCATCACAATGCCGCGCGCGGCATCAGTGGAATATAAGAACTCACGAGTAGGCGAGCCATCTCCCCACACGGGGATCTGGGCTTCAGCCCTTTCCTGCGCTTCATGCACCTTGCGAATTAATGCCGGAATCACATGGGAGCTTTTCGGGTCAAAGTTATCTTCTGGCCCATATAAATTTACGGGCAGCAGATAAATTCCATTGAACCCATATTGCTGGCGATAAGACTGTAGTTGGACTAATAATGCTTTTTTGGCTATGCCATAGGGAGCATTGGTTTCTTCTGGGTAGCCGCACCAAAGATCCTCCTCCTTAAATGGAACAGGGGTGAATTTGGGATAAGCACAGATTGTGCCTACACATACAAATTTTTGCACCCCCGCTTCATAGGCACTGTGAATCAGCTGGGTGCCCATCATGAGATTGTCATAAAACAACTCAGCAGGCTTTTCGCGGTTAAGACCAATCCCACCCACATGGGCTGCTAAATGGATGACGACATCCTGTTGATCAACCGCACGTTGACAGTGCTCCAGTTGGCGCAGGTCGTAGTCACGCGATCGCACTACTGTGATCTTGTCAGCACTTGCACCGGCCTGACAAAGCTGCTCGACTACCTGTTTGCCTAGAAAGCCAGCACCGCCTGTCACTAAAATACGTTGGCTATTGAGATCTAAAGCTGATTGATTCATCATGATTCTCTTTAGGAAACTCCACTACCGATCACTTTGCGAATGATTGCTTGGTCTAGCACCGGTTGGTGTTCATGCCCATTGAGCGGAATCAGCCCCATTGCCTTCAGGTCGGCTTCAACCATTAGCCGAACCAACTCTTCAAAGGTTACACTAGGCTGCCAACCTAGCTTTTCCTTAGTTTTTGTCGGATCACCGATTAACAAATCTACCTCAGTGGGGCGTAGATAGCGCTCATCAAATGCCACATAGTCTCGCCAATTGAGGTTGACATACCCAAAGGAAAGCTCCAGAAACTTTTCAACGGAGTGAGTTTCTCCTGTCGCAACTACATAATCATCTGCTACATCTTGTTGCAGCATCAGCCACATCGCTTTGACATAATCTTTGGCATACCCCCAGTCCCGTTTAGCATCCAGGTTGCCCATGTGCAGAGTCTTTTGCTGTCCTGCCACAATTCGGGCGATCGCTCGCGTAATCTTGCGAGTCACGAATGTTTCACCTCGACGCGGTGACTCGTGATTAAACAAAATGCCATTACACGCAAACAGCCCATAAGACTCACGATAGTTTATCGTTTGCCAATGGGCATAAACCTTAGCGCAAGCATACGGGCTTCGAGGATAAAAGGGCGTTGATTCTCGCTGAGGTACGTCCTGTACCTTCCCATACATTTCTGATGAACCCGCTTGGTAAAAACGAACGTCGATTCCGGTTCGATGACGATAATCACGAATTGCTTCAAGTAAGCGCAGTGTTCCCATCCCAACTGCATCAACCGTATACTCAGGCGAGTCAAAGCTCACACGCACATGCGATTGAGCACCTAAGTTATAGATTTCGTGCGGCTTTACTTCTTCGAGAATACGACGGAGCGTCGTACCATCGGTTAGATCGCCATAGTGCAAAAACAGTCGTGCTTGCTCGTTATGCGGATCTTCGTAAATATGATCAATCCGATCAGTGTTAAAAGTAGACGTACGCCTAATAATGCCATGCACTTCATAACCTTTTTCGAGCAACAGCTCACTTAGGTAAGATCCGTCTTGTCCTGTAATCCCTGTGAGTAAGGCCCGTTTGCTTTCGGTCATATTAATTCTCCGTGACTGATTTGACTAAACAAAAGATAGCTCTTGAACCTAATGAAAAGTTTAATTCTTTGACTTTTCCGACTTGAAAGATATGAAACATCAACATTCTCATATCTATCCCGTCTCAAAAAGCTTCTGGATAGCTCCTATCACTTGGAATAGTCAAAACTTGATAAATCAGATATAGCATGAGGTCATTTTTTAATGTCATCTAATTTTTCTGGTTCATAGAAATTACACAAACTTGAGCATTAAACGATCATTAAAAAATCTTATTCTTTTAATTTAAAGAGGTAAAGGCCAACATGGTCAGACTTTATATTCTCTTGATATTTAAAGATGGTTTGTGGGAAATCAGTAAAGATACGGACTAGCCATCACCTGAAGTGAGAAAATCACTTAATCTTATTGCAGTAGATCGGACAGTTTTTCGAGAGAAAAACTGTCCGATCTACTGCAATATATCCAACGCTACCGCTTCTGCCGTTTTAACCCCGTCAATCCCTGCCGACAGAATCCCCCCGGCATAGCCTGCGCCTTCTCCAGCGGGGTAGAGACCTTTGATATTAATGCTTTGATGAATGTTCTGGCCATCGGCGTGGCGTTTGATCCGAATGGGTGACGATGTGCGCGTTTCAACGCCAGTGAGCGTGGCGTCGGGCATGGCAAACCCGTGAATCTGTTTCTCAAAGGCGGGCAGAGCTTCTCGAATAGCGGCGATCGCATAGTCAGGCAGGCTTTGGCTCAGATCGCCCAAATGCACACCGGGCGTATAGGACGGGGTGATGCTGCCCCACGACTGGGAGGGGCGA
>CASBQJ010000148.1 GCA_949127705.1 Synechococcales cyanobacterium PMM_0085 | reverse complement strand
CTTTTAAATCTGGCTGGGTTGAATCGAATTAATGCAGGCTCAGTCTTGCCACCGATGGGATGTATCTGAGGTTTTTCAATCACCAAAACCGCCGAGGGTTAAGACCTCCGAGGTTTTAAAAACCTCGGAGGTCTAAAAGCTTGGTTTATCTTGGGCGATCGCCCCCCAGATGCCGTTGACCGCTCGACCATAGTCGGCGGGGGCTAGCAAAATCTGCGTGCCGCGCACCCCAGCAGAAATAGAAACGCGGTCAAACACCTGCATGATCTCATCGATGTAGACAGGATAGTCTTTTTTGCAGGCCAGGGCAGTCACCCCGCCCCGGATGTAGCCCGTTAGCGGCTGTACGTCTTTC
Organism: Synechococcales cyanobacterium PMM_0085; assembly: GCA_949127705.1. Classification (GTDB taxonomy): domain Bacteria; phylum Cyanobacteriota; class Cyanobacteriia; order Elainellales; family Elainellaceae; genus CASBQJ01. Next base: position 14,235 of record CASBQJ010000148.1, on the reverse strand, counting down.
AGTGCCACAGTTTCAACCTTACGATTGCCCGAAAGTTGGGCTAGGGCTTTCAAATCGAGCTGCGTATTGCCGGGGATCACCGCTAGCACAATGCCTGTGCGATCGCCTCTTGCCACCAGCGTTTTAAATACTCGCTCTGGATCTAACCCAATCTTGGCCGCTACCGCCTCAGCGGCTAGGTCATCTGGATCGACCTCATAGTCACGTAATTCGTAGGAAATCTCTAATTTATCAAGCATCCGAACTGCATTTGTCTTCATACAAAATAACAATATGCGATCGCTAAAACTGGTTTAGTAAAATTGATTTAACTAGCCTAAATCGGCTAAGTAGGCAGACGCCACCACCAGGTCTGGAGACAAAGTATGGTCTGTCAACGGACTCAATATGTTCACTGTAGACAGATTATAAGCAGGGCTGATGATGAGGATAAGAATTACCGTCGTCGTCTACCCGCATAGAAACTAGCAAAGCAGGTAGGATGGAAACTATAGTTAAGCCTTAAAAAAATAAAAAATATTACAACTTGTTCAAAGAAGATAGAGTTAAGCGCCAATTCTGTAACAAATCAGGTTTTATTTCCTGTAGCTCCATTCAGCGGTTAGATTAGTAATATTAAGCGAAGCTTTTGGTTTTGCCCTGTTTACCCAGACGGATAGTTTGGGATGATCTTAAGGGGTTTCAATTAAACATTTATGACCTCTGTCGCTAGAGAAAAAAATACTTTTGTAGTTACAACGCCAATTTACTATGTCAATGACTTACCTCATATTGGTAGTGCCTATACCACTATTGCTGCTGACGTAATTGCGCGGTTTTATCGACTCCAGAATCGCGCTGTCCTGATGGTGACAGGCACCGATGAGCATGGGCAAAAGATTCAGCGGACAGCCGAAAGTTTAGGGCGATCGCCCCAAGCCCATTGCGACCAGATTGCCGCTGGGTTTCAGTCTCTGTGGCACAAGCTCAACATTCAGAGCGATCGCTTTATCCGCACCACCTCCCCCCGCCATGAGGCAATCGTGCGCGAATTTTTTCAGCGCGTCTGGGATCGCGGCGACATTTACATGGGGCAGCAGCAGGGATGGTACTGCGTCTCCTGTGAAGAATTTAAAGAAGAGCGAGAACTGCTGCCCGAAAAGCGCTGCCCTCTGCACCCCAACAAAGCAGTCGAATGGCGCGACGAGCAAAATTATTTTTTTCGGTTGTCTAAGTATCAGACCCAGCTGGAACAGCTCTATCAAGACCAGCCCAATTTTATTCAGCCTGAGGGTCGCCGCAACGAAGTGCTGAGTTTCGTCAGCCAGGGGCTGCAAGATTTCTCCATTTCTCGCGTCAACTTGGAGTGGGGCATCCCGCTTCCGGTTAACCCCAGTCACACGATCTATGTCTGGTTCGATGCCCTACTCAACTATGTGACGGCAGCTCTAGAGCCAGACCAAGAACCCACGTTAGCAAACGCACTGGCAGCGTGGTGGCCTGCTAGCCTGCACCTAATTGGCAAAGATATTCTGCGGTTTCATGCCGTGTATTGGCCAGCCATGCTAATGTCAGCGGAAATGCCCTTACCCGGACGGGTATTTGGCCACGGTTTTTTGACCAAAGATGGGCAAAAAATGGGCAAAAGCTTGGGCAATGTAATTGATCCGTTTGACTTAGTGCAGCGCTATCAGTCCGATGCCATTCGATATTATTTCTTAAAAGAAATTGAGTTTGGGCGCGATGGCGACTTCAATGAAACCCGCTTTGTCAATATTTTGAATGCTGATCTGGCCAACGACTTGGGCAACTTGCTCAACCGAACGCTGAAGATGGCAGACAAGTATTGCGATCGCCGCGTTCCCACCTTAGTGCAGGATGCTACTGCGAACGATAACGTGCTCAAATCTAAGGGCATTGACTTAGGCCGCAAAGTGGCTCAAGCCTATGAACTGCTGGCATTTAGTCAAGCCTGCGAAGCCGTCCTTGCCGTTGTGCGCGCTAGCAATAAGTATATTGATGAGCAAGCGCCCTGGAAACAGTATAAACAGGGCAATCAGGCCGCCGTTGATCAGATCCTTTACACCGTACTAGAGACAGTGCGGCTAGCGGCCTACCTTCTTTCACCTGTGATCCCTAACCTCAGCAATCAAATTTACCATCAGCTGGGTTTTGAGGTGGATTTTAACCATCCCGATATCGGGGTGGTCGCACCGTTCTCGCAGCATGCCAGCTGGGGCGTGCTGCCCGCCAACCAACTGCTGAACGATCCCCAGCCCATTTTTCAGCGCCTAGAACCCCCTTCCTGAATCGCGACTTGCCCCGTCTACGATTAGCCCCCCTCTTTTACAGATCAAAACAGATCAGCTTCAAATAACTAAAGGATAAAGATGTTTAACCAAATGGATAATGATGCCCTGTTTACACCCGAACAGGTGCTAGAAAATCGGGGTCGTGTCGCCATTTTTATTGATGGCTCCAACTTGTTTTATGCGGCGTTGCAGCTAGGAATAGAAATCGACTATACCAAGTTGCTCTGTCGGCTGACCTCGGGTTCTCGGCTGCTGCGCTCGTTTTTCTACACCGGAGTAGATCGGGCCAATGAAAAGCAGCAAGGGTTTTTGCTGTGGATGCGCCGGAATGGCTATCGCGTGATTTCGAAGGATTTGGTGCAACTGCCCGACGGCTCCAAAAAAGCCAACCTGGATGTCGAAATTGCCGTAGATATGATGGCACTGGTGGGGTCTTATGACACCGCCGTGTTGGTCAGTGGCGATGGTGATCTTGCCTATGCGGTCGATGCCGTCAGCTACCGTGGGGTAAGGGTTGAGGTGGTTAGCTTGCGCTCAATGACAAGCGACAGCTTAATCAATGTTTCCGATCGCTACATCGATTTAGATGCGATTAAAGAAGACATTCAAAAAACGCCTCGCCAGAACTACACCTATCGGCCACTGTCTAGTATTGGTCTAGCCGACTCGTCAGATCACGATTAACCGATCGCCCGTTTCAATGACAGGGTTGTGGGCGGTTTATCCTCTCCACAACCCTGTTCTATTTGGGACTGGGCAGCATCCAGTCGCAAAAACTGACCCATGGTGGCAGCCATTGCTGACGCCCTTCGTCTACGCTAAAAGCTGTGCTGGAAAGGTGCTGATGGCTATGAACCCCAATCCAAATTTGCGATCCCGTTCGTCTATGGCGCTGGTGCTGGCGATCGCTGTGCTATTACCTTCAGCTGGGTGCAAAAACAGCAGTAGCCGAGCATCGGAACAGCTAGCAAAAAATAGTTCTGATATCCAGCAGCTCGATAGCAACCTGGCGTTTGACAACATCACCCTCGAACAAGCAGACGAGCAGGGAAAGCTGTTGTGGAAAGTAAAAGCGACCCAAGCTACCTATAGCGAAGACAAACAAATTGCGGAGGTCAAATTGCCCGATGGGGATCTTTACCAAGACGGTAAAGCCATTTATCGGGTGAAAGCCCAAACTGGCGAGGTAAAGCAAAACGGCGAAAAAATTGTTTTACGCGGCCAAGTCGTCGTTACAGACCTAGAAAATAAAGCCGTGCTGACCAGTGAACAGATGGAATGGACGCCCAAAACATCAGTTTTGATTGTTCGCCAAAATGTGAAAGGTACGCATCCCCAAGTTCAAATGGCGGCCAATGAGGCTCGGCTGTATGACAAACAAGACCGGATGGAACTGCGCGGCAAGGTCGTTGCGACCACTGCCAACCCGGCTCTACAAATTAAGTCAGATCAACTGATCTGGCAAATGAAAGACCAGAAAATTGTCAGCACCACCCCAATTGAAATCAGCCGGTTTAAAAATAAGCGCATCACAGATGTGGCCACAGGCAACCAGGCCGAACTTAACTTAAAAACCAAACTGGTAACGCTGCGTCAAAATGCCCAAATCGTCACGACCGAGCCACCGTTGCAAATTACCAGCAACATCTTGAACTGGAACCCCGACCAAGGATTGCTCACTACAGACCAGCCTGTAACGGTGGTTCAGCGCCAAGATAAAATCCTGCTCACGGCCAATCAAGGGCAGTTTGATCTACAAAAGCGGATGGCTTTTCTAGTTGGCAGCGTTCGCGCTACCGGGCAACGCAATCAATCCCAATTGAGTTCGGATCGGCTCAGATGGAACATGGCCAGCCGCGAAGTTTTATCGGAAGGCAATGTAGATTATCGTCAGGCTGATCCAGCTCTACACATCACTGGGCCTAGAGCGGTTGGCAAACTCGAAAATCAAACCATTGTGCTGAACGGCGGCAGAATTGTCACGGAGATCGTGCCGCAGTAGCAGGGCGACCTCTAGGCTATCTATAGCGCTGCTCCAGCCAAATCCGGACTTCGGCTTCGGTACGACAGACTAACGTTGAATCGGTAGATGGATCGTAGACCTGCCAAATGATTTGAGCCTTTGAATCGAGGGCTTGTGAAATTTTAATTTCAGTGCGGCCACTCAACCAGGTCAATAGTCTCTCAAGTGCTGTGCTGATTGGTTCAGGGACGCTTAAGGTTGGCCTATTAGCTCCCAAGCTAGACAATGCCGATGGGGAAATGGAGCGGTTTTGAGGGGTAGAAACAGATACTTTCATGGCAGATTTGAAGCAATGAATCGGGTTCATCCCTACTATTGCCGATTGAAAGCCGGGTGAGAAGGTACGATTTTTTGGGCTTCAGCTGGTACACTTACAGAAAAATCTAACTGTACTACCTGGTTTTCTGAAAACTGTACCGGGTCAACTCTCCATAAATCTTTTATATTGCCTGTAACGAAGCTACTGCTTGAGGCTGCCGTGAAAATTCTTCTCGATCGGCGATCGCCCGATCCCGTATATCGTCAAATCCGCGATCGCATTAGTCGCCTGATTCAATCAGGAACACTGCAACCGGGCGATCGCCTCCCGTCTATTCGCATGCTGGCCGAAGCAGCGCGGGTCAACAAACTCACCGTGATTGAAGCCTATGGCGTATTGGAGGCCGATGGCCTAGTCTATGCCCGTGCCGGATCGGGATATTTTGTCAGCACTCCCACCACACCCCTGATTCAGGGCACGTCCAAATTTGCGCCCCGCCAAGAAGTCGTGATCCCCGAACAGGGTGAAATGTCTTACTTCGACCTCTACATGGCATCGGTTCAAGCCCACCATCAAGGCGAAATTAGCGTCTTTAGCTCAGGGTTTCCCTACCTTTCCGATGCAGACATGCTCCAGCGCATTGCCCGACGCGCCCTGCGACATGTAGACGAAACCTTATTTAACTACGCCTTGCCCCAAGGCCAAGAACCCCTACGCAAACAAATTGCTCAATTATTGATTCAGCAAGGATTAGACATTTCACCCGATGATCTAATTATCACCAGCGGTTCGATGCAGGGGCTATCGCTAGTGATGAACTATTGCGTGCAGCCAGGAGATTGGGTGATTGTAGAAAATCCTACCTATCACGGAGCACTGGCAATTCTGCAAAACTTGGGAGCCAGAGTGATTGGCATTCCCATGACGAATGAGGGAATCAATTTAGAGTTGTTGGCGCAGTACCTCCATAGCCATCGCCCTCGGTTGATCTATACCATTAGCACACTGCACAACCCGACGGGTTTAACCACCTCACAGGCTCATCGTCAGCAGCTCTCGGCCTTGGCCAATCAATATCAATGCCGCGTATTAGAAGATAACGCCTATGAAGGACTAAGCTTTGCCGCTGTGCCGCCGCCGCTCAAAGCCCTAGACCAGACTGACCACGTGATCTATGTCGGTACGTTTTCAAAAACCTTGATGCCGGGATTGCGGGTGGGCTACTTGGTCGTCACTGGGCAAGACTATTCGCGTCTATTAGAGCGCAAGCTGCTTCAGGACTTAGGCACCTCTACGGCAGCTCAGTCGATCGTGAGTGAATTTTTGGCATCAGGATATTACCGACGTCATATGACCCAGCTCCGGAGCCGCAACCTGCTGGGACGAAATGCCATGCTGACGTTGTTGGAGCAGCACTTTCCGGCTGAGGCCAGCTGGACAATGCCCGAAGGTGGATTATTCCTCTGGGTGAAGCTCCCCGATGGGCTGCCCATGCAGTTAATTTGCGCTGAAGCTGCTGCCGAAAAAATTATGGTGACGCCCGGTTCTACCTTCTTTCCAAACCAACAGGGCTACCCTGCCATGCGCCTAAACTTTTCCTATGCTGTCGATACGATTGAGCGGGGCGTGGCCATTTTAGGAAAAATCATCAAACGCCACCTTTAGCAGTTCGCGATCGCCGTCAACTCGGCTAGTTTGGTGAGAGCCAGCAACCGATAGCCTTCACCAAAAACTGCAATCGCGCGCCCCCGCCCCGCCCCATCTAGTGAGATACTCCCACAGCATCCACAATCGACTCAGTTAGCGATCGCCATTCTTCAAAATCTAGTTTTTCCAATTCGTATAGCTCTCGCAACACTCCAGAAAATTGTTGGCACGCCAAATGCAAGTCTACTAAGGCTCGACCCGCATTTAATGCCAAAAATTCCCGAGAATACATCACGTCATCATCCAGCCGCTGCCGAGCAGGAGAGTGGCAAACGCTCTGGAACCGATTATCCTGCTGCACGATCTCAATCATCCAACCACGATAAAAATCCGTTAAATCATCAGTATGCATGGCGGCCAAAAATTACAAATGGATCACAGAGTCGATGAGTAGAACCTCGCAACCAGGCGATTTCTACAGCGTCAAAGGGCGACCAGCAGGTTTGCGATGTAAACGCTATACAGATAATACTGAATTTTACCCCTTTAGGTATAGGACAATTCCGCATATTTACCTAGACATTACAAAAGACTGCATTTTATCGATTACGTCTACATCTAGATCAATCCTTTGAAACGATAGTTCATGGTTGGTTCGGGGGTTATCCAGTAAGCTAAGAGGTGAGGTATGGTAAGGATTACTTATATCTATGATTAGTTTTACTCAACTGAATCGCTCGTCGTGGCAGAGCACCACCATCGTGACCCTTGCCGTTTGGCTATGCAGCAGTTTGACCCTAGACTTCGTTTTGATGCCCGGCATGTATGCAGCGGGCATGATGAACGCGCCAGGGTTTGCCACCGCTGGCTACTCCATGTTTTGGCTGTTCAATCGATTTGAGTTGATCTGTGCGGCGCTGATCTTCACTGGGACGCTAGTGATGGCTCAAGCGGGTCTGATCCAGAGCCGTCGGATGACGATTGCCCTGGCTGCAACTCTGATGGTGATTGTTTTGGCCTATACCTATGCGCTAGTGCCGGAAATGAGCGCGTTAGGTCTGCAATTAGATGCGTTTTCTGCTGTGCCGTCGGTTCCGGCAGAGATGAATCTGATGCATGGACTGTATTGGCTGCTAGATTTACTCAAGCTCGCTGCAGGTGGCGTCTTGCTGCGGCAGTTGCTGATCCCGGCTGGGCCACAGTAAGCGAATCGACATCGCAAAAAACCCAATGGCCGCGATCGCCTTAATCCATCGAATCGGCAGCAGTTGAGCGGATGCGCCACCCAGCATGACGCCCAAAAAGCTAGCTGTGACCAGCGCAGCAGCTGTTCCCAAAAACACCGCCCGCACTGATTTGCTGCTCCCTCCGAGGGCGATCGCGGCCAGTTGACTTTTGTCTCCCAGTTCTGATAAGAACACCGTCACAAACGCCAATCCCAACAAGTGCCAGTCCATGGTTTGCTTCCCCTAGTCTGCTAATTCGCTTGAAAAAACTCCCACGCCAACAGGGCAGAAATCAGCAGCAGCAGCAGCCCTGCCGATTTGTCTAATACTTTGGGTGAAACTCGTGTCGATAGCCATTTGCCCAACAGCACGCCGCACAGACTTGTGGCAATGAGCGCTAACCCTGCACCCAAGAAAACCAGCCAGGGCGACTGAGATTCGGCGCTCATCAGCAGGATGGCAAGCTGAGTTTTATCCCCTATTTCTGCCAGAAAAATTGTCAAAAACGTGGACAAAAAAATCTGAACTTCTGCTTTTACCCCAGGTGCCGGACTGCTAATAGAGTGCCTTTCATTTGAACTGGCTGCTTCATTGAGAGACCCAGGAAGTTCAGAGGCAGCCAGTTCATCAGGGGCAGCCAGTTCATCAGGGGCAGTAAGTTCAGAGATAGAGGGTTCCAGCACAGGTTGAACGGGGATATGAGGTGTCACAATCATTGAAGCACGGCAACCGACTCTGCAATAGTCGAGGCAGACGCATTTTCATATTCTTTTCATTTTATCCTGCCTCGGGCTGAACTGGACAAACACCGCTGATGTCTTGGCTCTCATTACTCCAAACTGAACGAGCGATCGCCGTGATTCGCACTCGCGATCTAGCCCTGGGTCGGCACTTGGCCAAGGCTGTGGCAGCCGGAGGGCTACGGCTGATTGAAATCACCTGGAACAGCGATCGCCCAGCCCAACTCATTTCTACACTGCGGCAAGAGCTGCCAGACTGTGTGATTGGGGCAGGCACGCTGTTAGAGCCAGCTCAGGTGCGAGAGGCGATCGCCGCCGGGGCAGAGTTTTTGTTTTCGCCCCACACCAATCCCACACTGATTCGCATCGCCGTAGACCATGAGGTGCCCATGGTGGCCGGTGCGCTGACCCCGACTGAAATTGTCACGGCATGGCAAGCGGGTTCTAGCGGCGTCAAAGTGTTTCCGATTCAAACGGTGGGCGGTGCCCGCTATCTGAGAAATCTGCGTGATCCCTTAGCGGGCATTCCCCTCATTCCCACAGGCGGGGTAACGCTAGAAAACGCCGCAGAGTTTTTGGCCGCCGGGGCGATCGCCGTTGGGCTTTCGGGTCAGCTGTTTCCTCCAGCGGCGATCGCAGCGAGCGATTGGGAGCAGGTGAGCGACCGGACTAAGGCTCTAATGCAGGCTCTAGAGCCTTTTAGGCATGGGTGAGTTTGAATTTTGAGTTTTGAGTTTTGAGTTTTGAATTTTGAACTCTGCCTCAATTTGTTCAGGTATCATGCAAGCAGCCTTAGCCTTGTCTCGCCATGCCCCAACCGCCACATTCACCAAGCCCTGATGTCAGTCCAGACGTAACGTTGGCCGGATTGCGTCGGCTGATTGATGTCGTAGCGGCGCTGCGATCGCCCCAAGGCGGGTGCCCCTGGGATTTAGCCCAAACCCCCGAAACCTTGATACCCTATGTGATTGAAGAAGCCTATGAGGTCGTAGACGCCATTCGCCAGGGTAGCCCGAAGGCGATCGCCGATGAACTAGGAGACTTGCTGCTGCAAGTGGTGTTGCAGGCGCAAATTGCCAGCGAAGCCGGACAGTTTGACCTAGCCACCGTGGTGCAGGGGATTACAGCCAAGCTGATTCGCCGCCATCCCCATGTATTTGGCAATCAAACTGGCAATCAAGCTGGCAATCAAACTGGCAATCAAACTGGCGATCGCTCCGTTGTTTCGACGGATCAAGTAAAACAAACTTGGGAGCAGATTAAGGCTGAAGAAGAGCAGCAGTCTACCGGTACCCAGAGCCTATTACCGCGCCTGAGTCGCTATGCGCGATCGCTACCGCCCTTGACGGCGGGGCTAAAAATCTCCCAAAGGGCTGCCGCTGAAGGGTTTGAATGGGAGCGAGTGGAAGATGTATGGGCCAAGCTAGAGGAAGAACTAGACGAATTTCGCTGCGCGATCGCCCATGAACCACCAGCCAACCAGCAAGCCGAACTAGGCGACGTGCTATTTACCCTGATTAACCTGGCCCGGTGGCATGATCTCGACCCGGCTGAGGCGTTGCATGACACCAACCGTCGCTTCATTCGCCGCCTAGAGCAAATGGAAGCCGTGGCCGATCGCCCCTTCTCCACCTACACGCCCGCCGAATTAGAAACGCTGTGGCAACAGGCCAAAGCTAAACTAGCGGAATAATCTGAGGAATTAGGCTTAAAAAGACAACTCGACATCTTCCCCCTCGTCTTCCCCCTCGTCTGGCTCTTCTTCAGACTGACTGGCAATCAAGACAGGGTCTTGGTATAACGGCACCGTAAATGTGACGGTAGACCCTAGCCCCTCTCCCAAACTGTAAAAATTGACGATGCCATTCATCGCCTCGACTAACTTTTGAGAAATCGCCAGTCCCAAGCCAGTGCCGCCATATTGCCGCGTACGAGAGCCATCGACCTGACTAAACGACTGAAACAGCTTATCTTGCTTATCAAGCGACACCCCAATGCCCGTATCGGCCACGCTAATTTTTGCGATGCCAGCCTTCTCGCCACTCGCCTTCGGCAAAATGACTGCGGTAATCGTAATGCTGCCTTCGTGGGTAAATTTGACTGCATTTCCCACCAGGTTAAGCATCACCTGCTTTAGACGTTGATAGTTACCCAACAAAATCACAGGATCTCTCGTGGCAGGCGATCGAATCTTGAAGACCAATTTTTTTTGCTTGGCTTGAGTTCGAGTAAAGTTTTCGACATCTGTTAGCACATCATCTAACTTGACTGGGTTTAGCTCCAGCTGCATTTTCCCAGCTTCAATTTTGGCAATATCCAAAATGTCATTGATAATTTGTAGCAGGTGAAAGGCTGACCGATGTGCCTCTTGAATGAATTCTTCTTGCTCGGCTGGATCATCGACCATCCCGTCCATGATCAGCTTCAGAAACCCCAGCATCCCGTTGAGCGGCGTGCGCAGTTCATGGGATGTATTGGCTAGAAATTCACTCTTCAGTCGTGAGGCTTCTTCAGCCTGCTGACGAGCTTCTTCTAGCTCTTCATGCTGTTTCAGTAAATTGGCATTGGCTCGCTGCAAATCTGCCGTCAGATTCAAGCTTTCGGCGAACACATGAGCATGAGCAATCCCTGTGCCTACCTGGTCGGCTAGTTCTTGAATTAGTCCGACTTCGATATCATTCCACACCCAGGATGCATCTAGCTGGTGCAAAATGATCAATCCATTTGGCTCATCTTTATGACAGGTCGCCAACACTAGGAGCGATAGCTCTCCTGCTTCAGGATCTTTTAAGGTAATGGCGCGAACCGGCTTTAGCGTATCGAGAGCCTGCCTTAGATCTGGCTGGATAGCGGCGTCAAGCTCTAGACCCAACCGCGAACTTAATCCAGGCTGGCAATATTCAGCCACGACCGTAACGGTGGGGCTGTGCGGCAGGTAGGAGCACACTAAACAGCGGCTAACGCCTAAGGTTTCACCCAAGCCGTCGGCAGTTTGTTGCCAGATGGTGTGGAGATCTAGCGTGCGACGAATGGCCCAAGCCACCTGGGTTAGGGGCTTTTGATAGCGACTAGAGTGGCGTTCGCGCTGGATCGGGGTGCAGTGAGGCGATATCTCTGCCAGCTGCATGGCCTGCTCTTCGGAACAGTGATGCAAAAACTGTCCGACAATTGTGGCAGTTGTGGGGGTGTGGTTTGGCAACAGCAGCGGGCTAACCGTTAGGTCGAATACTAGGTATTGCCCATCACAGCAAAAGGGATAGCGGAACTGTTCGGCAATGGAAAACTCTAAGACCTGCTGAATGCGCTTTAAATAAGACGCGATCGCCACCGGCGCAAAATCAGACTGAGCCTCTACCATGGTTCTACCCACCATCTGAGCCGAGGTTAGACCGTATACCTCAGCCTCACGCCAGTAAAACGAAAGATAGATTCCGGTTCCATCTTGGGTAAACACCAAGTCTGCTGGTGCCGGAGCCTGTAAAAAATCGTTGAGCCGCTTAGCGATCGCTAAGTTCCCAGGATTGGCAGAACGAGAAAAGTCGCCGGACAACGTCATCAGCGTAGAGAGTGGGGAGGTCTATTAAAATTTCAGCACTTCATTCAGTACTTCACCTAACGTAGCTTGTCGTAGATACAACCTGCAATGCTTATAAACTTTCTGCGAGTTTTTAGTCAATACTCTTCGTAAATTGTACAAGACTTCTTGCTTCGATTGGCTAGCTAAAATGGTTTCTTAGCGCTCTGCACTGGGGTTCGACCGGGCTTTGTACTCTGGCAAGAGTGCTCCCCATCAACTATCTGCCCTAGCACTGCGCTAATCGTTCCATTCGCCCCGAGGTGGAACAGGCGGGTTGCGCTGTAGCGATCGCGTTAACTCGTCATCGCGGGAAGCGCCACCCCGTAACCATTGGCGGACGGCCACTTCAATCACTTTACTAGGATCGGTGGTGAGGTGATTAATTTGGTTGAGCAGTTCAGCATCAATTTGAATCGCCAGCTTGACTTTGCTGGATAGCTCGGATTGCACAACAGGATCACTCATAGGTACCGGGTTCCTTGGTAATTAAAACTTGGTCGCAAAATGTAAATAAATAGCGCACAGCCGCCGCAAAACATAGGATTCCCAGAGAAATGAACACCCAGAACCGTAGTCGCGATCTATACGCACATGGCTCTAAAAATCTTACACGGATTCGCGCTAATCATTAAGGTTTGTTAATAATCTAGAAACAATTCCTGAAGATACTTAACCGTACCCTATTCACTTATTTCAATAGTATTCATTGCCATCGGCGAGATTTAATAATTTTTAGCCTAAATTAATCGCTCATGACCATGGCTGAGTAGTTTGGCTGCTCCAGTCGGCATGGGCGATCGCCTGTTGCCGCTAGAAGGATTACAATATGCTAAGCCTGCTCTAAGCTAGGGCTACTCAGCGGATTTACTTAGGATAGGTTTGAGTGGCACCCGCGTTAACTAGAAAAATCTGGTCAGAAAACCCTGGGTGACAGGCCAGAGCAAGATACCAGTACTAGTATACCAATTCAGTTTTATCCTTGGGGTCTATGACCGACGTACCCGTTTCCAATATCCGTAACTTCTCGATCATTGCCCACATTGACCACGGCAAGTCTACCTTGGCAGACCGCTTGTTGCAGGTGACGGGCACCGTAAATAAACGAGAAATGAAAGAACAGTTTCTCGACAATATGGATTTGGAGCGCGAGCGGGGCATTACCATTAAGCTGCAAGCGGCTCGGATGGACTATCGCGGCGACGATGGCCAAGACTATGTGCTCAATTTGATTGACACCCCTGGGCACGTAGACTTTTCGTACGAGGTATCGCGATCGCTGGCTGCCTGTGAAGGGGCGTTGCTGGTGGTAGATGCATCGCAAGGGGTAGAGGCGCAAACCCTGGCCAATGTTTACCTAGCGCTAGAACACAACCTGGAAATCATTCCAGTGTTGAACAAAATTGACCTGCCGGGGGCAGAACCCGACCGGGTCAAGGGCGAAATCGAAGAGATTATTGGCCTAGACTGTAGCGGCGCGATTCACGCCTCGGCCAAAGAGGGGATCGGTATCCATGAAATTTTAGAATCGATTGTGCACCTCGTGCCGCCGCCCAAAGATACGGTCAGCGAGCGGCTGCGGGCGCTGATTTTTGACAGCTATTACGATTCCTATCGGGGCGTGATCGTCTACTTCCGGGTGATGGATGGCACCGTTAAGAAGGGCGATCGCGTCCGGCTGATGGTGTCCCACAAAGAATATGTGATCGACGAACTCGGTGTCCTGTCTCCGACACAGGTGCAGGTGGATGAACTGCACGCGGGGGAAGTGGGCTACTTTGCCGCCGCCATTAAGTCGGTCGAAGATGCGCGGGTGGGAGACACCATTACCCTGGCAGGTGCCCCCGCCGCCGCACCGTTACCGGGCTATACCGAAGCCAAGCCGATGGTATTCTGTGGCCTCTTCCCCACCGATGCCGACCAGTTTGAAGACCTGCGAGAAGCGCTAGAAAAGCTCCGCCTCAACGATGCCGCTCTGCAATATGAACCAGAAACCTCTAGCGCCATGGGGTTTGGCTTCCGCTGCGGATTTCTGGGATTGCTGCACATGGAAATTGTGCAAGAACGGCTGGAGCGCGAATACAACCTGGATTTGATTACGACGGCTCCATCGGTGGTCTACAAGGTCACCAACATTGATGGCACAGAGCTTTATATCGACAACCCTAGCAATCTGCCCGATGCCCAATACCGCGAAAAGCTGGAGGAACCCTACGTCAAAGTAGACATGATTACGCCCGAAGAGTTTGTGGGCTCCCTGATGGACTTGAGTCAAACCCGGCGGGGCGTGTTCAAAGACATGAAGTACTTAACCCAGGGTCGCACCACTCTCACCTACGAACTGCCGCTAGCCGAAGTGGTCACCGATTTCTTTGACCAAATGAAGTCGCGATCGCGCGGCTATGCCAGCATGGAATATCACCTGATTGGCTACCGCGAGAATCCATTGGTCAAGCTCGACATTTTGATCAACGG
>CASBQJ010000147.1 GCA_949127705.1 Synechococcales cyanobacterium PMM_0085 | reverse complement strand
GATTTGCCGTTGGGGGCTGCGATCGCCCTGCGTAGAGCTTGGCCTGTGGTTCACTGGCTGGTTTACTGGCTAGCTCGTGGGCTGGTTCACTGGCTAGCTCATTAGAGACAGCCGATCGCAGCGGCAGCCTCACCACCATCGTGGTTCCTTGCCCAGCCCCAGGGCTTTCTGCCTGCACCGTGCCGCCGTGAGATTCCACAATATATCGGACAATCGACAACCCCAAGCCCAGCCCCTGCGTCGCCTTAGTCGTGCTGGCATCTCCTTGCCGAAAGCGATCAAACACATAGGGCAATAGATCTGCCTCAATGCCTTGTCCGGTATCGCTAACCCGAATAATGGCATCCGTTTGCCCAGGTGCGACTGTAACGTTCACGCGTCCGCCCGGCAGCGTAAACTTAATGGCGTTCCCCAGCAGGTTCCACAGCACTTGCTGCAAGCGAGTCACATCGCCCCAAACTGTGGCCGCTGTCAGCTGGGAACTGAGTTGAATCGACTTGGCGGCGGCAGAGAATTGGATAGACTCGATCGCAGTTTCCACCACCGCAGCCAGATCGACCAACTGCATAGTCAGGTGCAGCTTACCGCTGGTAATCCGGGAAATGTCTAGCATGTCTTCAATCAGCTGAGATTGCGCTCTAGCACTCCGCTCAATTACCTCTAGCGCCCCCCGGACGGCGACGGCATCAAGCTGACGGGTGCGGAGAAGTTGCGCCCAGCCCAGCATGATGCTCAGCGGGTTGCGCAGCTCATGAGACAAGTTCGACAGAAATTCATCTTTAGCCCGGTTGGCTGCCTCTGCCCCTTGACGGGCGGCCTGTTCTTGGGTCAGCAGCTGCGATCGCTCGGCTTCAAACTGCTTGCGCTCCGTGATATCTTCGATCGATAGCAAAATTTGTTGAGCGCCATTGTCTTGAATCACCTTCAACGCATTCAGCTGCATCGTTTTTTGCCCAATGCGCTCAAAGTCTTGCTGCACCTCAAAGTTTTGCAGAGTCGTACCGTTGGCCAAAATACCGTCTAGGCGCGATCGCAGTTCGGGCAAATTCCACTGGCCGCTGCCCAACTCAAAAATTAGCGCCTGTATAGTTTCGGCGGGTGTAGCTTGAAAGGTTTCATAAAACGAGCGATTGGCTGTGTTGACCCGAAAATTAGACTCCAACACCAGCAACGGCACCTGCACCGTTTCTACGATCGCTTCCGCATAATTGCGAGCGTCTTCTAGCGTGGCCGAACTGCGCTTGAGGGCATCAATATCCAGCAACACCAGCACCACCCCATCAATCAGATTCTCACTGGTTCGATACGGGCGGATGCGGAGGGTGTACCAGTACCCGCCTTGGGTTTGCACATCCAGTTCCTTAACGCTGAGCGTTTCTAGCACCTCCAAAATCAGCGGTTCTAAGTCTGCAATATTGAGATTGGCTCTGAGGTCGCTCAGGGGTCGTCCCGTATCAGCCGCAATGAAGTTGAATAACCGCAGTGCCATGGGCGTAAAGCGGCGAATCCGCAGGTCGTTGGTCAACATCAAAATCGGAATATTGATGCTGTCCCACAAATTAGTCAGGTCGTTATTCAAACGGTGCAGTTCTGAGTTGCGGCTGCGGAGTTCTTCGTTGACGGTGTTGAGTTCTTCATTGGTCGCCTGAATCTCTTCTTTGGCTGTTTCTAACTCCTCATTCGCGCTTTGCAGCTCCTCATTGCTAGATAAAATCTCTTCATTGGCAACTTTCAGGTCTTGATTGCTATGTTCCTGTTCTTTAATTACAGTTTGCAAATATTCCTGAGTCGCCGCCTGTTCTTGAATAGCGGCAGCCAGTTCCTGCTTCAGCCGCACATTTTCTTGGGCTACATCGCTCTGAACATCGGTTAAATCGACATCACTGACGCTATGAACGGCAGGTGCAGCGTCTTCAAACAGCACTAAAAAGCGGCGTTCTTCAGTATTAGGAACTTGAAATGGAATCACTTGAAGATCGACCGTGCGGAACCGTTGACCTTGTGGTTCTGCCGCTTGGCCGTCTTCGAGGACAAAAGGAGCGCTCTCTGGCATCCGCACTCCCGTCTTGGTGACGGGCAACTCCAGCCGTTGAGCTTGATAAATGGCAGCCCGTAGCTCAACCAGCAAGCCCGCTCGCACCAGATTAAATAGATTGAGGTTGGCAATTCCAGAGACTAATTTGAGGTAACGATCGACTTCCCCTCGCAGTTGCAGCACCTGCATCTTGTCGTCAATTATCACTCCCACTGGAGCGTAATGGCTGAGAATAAGCTGATCAACCTTTTTCTGGACGTCAAACTCTTCTGAGGGAGCTTGTCGCAACTGGCGATCGCTTGAAGCGGCGCTGCTAACATCCACCTTGACGGGTGAGTAGCTGCTAGGGGTAAACGAAACGATCGGCTGGGTGGCGGTTAGTTTTTTGGCATAGATTCTGCACTTTTTCTCGACCAAGGTAAACAGATTGGGATAGCGCCCTGGACTCTCTGAGGTGCCAAGCAGCAGATAGCCCGTTGGGTTGAGGCTGTAATGGAAGATGGTCATGATGCGCTGTTGCAGCGTGTCGCCCAAATAAATCATCACGTTGCGGCAGCTAATCAAATCAATATTAGAAAATGGCGGGTCGCTGCCCAAGTCTTGACGGGCAAATATACAGAGTTCGCGCACGGCTTTGCTGATTTGGTAACCGCCAGATTCGCGCGCATAAAAGAACTGGCGGCGGCGCTCTGCCGAGACGTCCACCATCTGGTTGTCTTGATAAATCCCTGCTCTGCCTTTGTCGATTGCTGGCGCGCTAATATCGGTGGCAAAAATTTGGATCGGCAGCTGGATGGCGCGATCGCTCAAAAACTCGATCAAGCAGATGGCGATCGAATACGCCTCCTCGCCCGTTGAACAACCCGCCACCCAAATCCGAATGGGAGCATCTGCCGACTTATTTTGGATGATCGTGGGGAAGACGTGCGTTTTTAGCTGTTCAAAGACGTCAGGATCTCGGAAAAAGCCAGTGACATGGATCAAAATTTCTTCATGCAGCGCCTTGACTTCAGCCGGATGATTTTGCAGGTAGGTGGCGTAGTCTTCTAACTGCTCCAGCTTATATAACACCATGCGGCGTCGAATCCGGCGGTCGAGCGTGTTGGGTTTGTAGCGGCTAAAGTCAACGCCTGTCGCCGCTCGCAGCAGGGCAAAAATCGTGGCTAAGCCATTTTTTGGTTTAGCCAATACCTCGGGTGAGATCAGCGGCACCGGGGAAGCCAGCATCGGGTTGCGGCTCAGGTTCACCAGTTCTTCGGCAATTTTTTCGGGCGGCAGCACAAAATCGACATCCCCTGTGGCTACAGCGGTCTGGGGCATGCTGTCGAATTGTGCTGTGTTTTCGCACTGTGCAAAGGTCACGCCGCCAGCGGCTTTAATCGCCTTTAGCCCCAGCGACCCGTCTCCATCGCCTCCCGACAACACCACGGCGATCGCCTTGTGACCGCGCTCGGCGGCTAGGGACATAAAAAAGGCATCCCCCGGCATGTACTTGCCCAACACCTTTTCGCGGGGCGAAAGTTTCAGTACGCCCTCAGATAGGATCATTTTGGTATTGGGTGGGATCACATAAACCTGGTTTGGCTCCACCGTTACGCCATCCTGCACTTCCCTCACTGGCAGCGACGTCGTCCTCGCCAAAATCTCGGTCAACAAACTCGCATGATCGGGCGATAAATGCTGAATCAGCACAAAGGCCATGCCCGTATCGGTCGGCAAATGGCTCAGTAATTGCGTAAAGGCTTGCAGTCCGCCCGCAGAGGCGGCCACACCCACAATTGGAAAACCTGCCTCAGACGGATCTTGAGGCGTTGCGGCGATCGCATTTTCCGTTGGCTCAGGGGTGGGCTGCAAAGAGGAGGCTTCAGGCGACATAGGCAAAATAAATCTGTTGAAGCTCCAGTGGAACAGCTAGTAACCCCACTCTACGCTGATTTCTTGAACCCGTCTGTAATCACACCTAACTCTAAATATTTACTAGTAGTCTGAAGCGTAAATCTGCCTACCGTTCGTAGCGCAGGCTTCCAGCCTGCAAGAGGCTTAGACAAGGGGCTTAAGCCCCTTGTTCAACTGTAGCCAAACTTCCGCCGCCAATTACTAGCGCCCCATATTGCGCTTTAGCTGATCCAGTTCTTCATCCGTTTCCCATTGCCGAAACTTTTGCTCTAGCGGATCGCTCGCCCCGGCGGGAGTAGAGCTATAGCTCTGATTCCAGCCAGCCGTTTGCCACTGTTGCTGCCGCTGCTGCTGAGCTTGAGCGGCTCGGGTTGCCTGAGCCTCAGCCACCTTCGTCTGCACTTCTTGGCGCTTCTGTTGAATTTGGCGCTGCAACTCAATCGTTTGCTGCACCCGCTGCCGCACCAGTTCCATTTGCCCCCACAGATGGTTGCCCTGCCGCAGCAGCGCCGCCTCGCGTTCTTCGGCGGGCTGCGCCAAATCTAGCCGATTGGCTGACTTGGCTTTCTCAACGCGGGTGTGCCAAAGCTGCACCTCTTGTGCCGCTGCCAGAATTTCATTTTGCACACGTTTTTCATCTAGCCGCAGGCTGGCCAACAGCCGCACCGCTTCATCTTCCTGGTCTTGCAGCTTATCTTCTAGTGCCTGTAGCTCTAGATGTGGATTTTCTTTGAGAAACTCATCCAGGCGCAATTCTAGAAAGCTGCTGAGGTCTTCAAATAAACCCATGAAATCTGTCCTTTATGTTTAGACCTTTATATTTAAACCAAGTCCATGTTGAGAACTGTAGTTTTAGCCCTCACCCCCAGCCCCTCTCCCAAAGGGCGAGGGGAGCCAGAAAAGCTTTCAAAGTCCCTCTCCCCAGGGAGAGGGATTTAGGGTGAGGGAAAACTCTGGGTTTCAAGTTAGATGAGGTTTAGCCGTCGCCACAAACGTTAAGCCCCTTGTCCTAAGATGACTGGCTGAAGCTATAACTTAACAAAGCACTGCCAAAATAGTGATAAGATTAACTTAATTAAAAGTATTTAAAAAATAAGTTATTTCTATTACTCCAATGTGAGCAATGCAAGCAGTTCCTGCATCTCCAACAATCAGACCAAGGCTTCAGAACAGTTCCAGAGCGGTTTCAGAACAATTTAAACACGTT
>CASBQJ010000146.1 GCA_949127705.1 Synechococcales cyanobacterium PMM_0085 | reverse complement strand
TCGCACCGCCGTTATCGTATCGACCGAAAATTGAAAGCGCTGCTTGCGAAGCGGCGTTTCAATATTCAGCGAGAGGTGGAGATGGATTTTCCCCATCTCCCGGCTGGCTGCAGCATCCAGCTTGACCGAGTTGCACGTGAGCACGTGCTGGCAAACATCCGGGAGAATTTAAGAAACCTCGCTGAGCAAGTGCCTGACCGATTGGAATCCTTTGAGCACGAAGCAGGACAGCCGCTGACTTTTGGCAACTTCGTCCGCTTCCATGACTATGAGCCGGAAGCCCTCTTATCTGGAAAACGGACTTGGTCGGAGTGGAAGAGCGCTGCTCGGCTCGCGGAAGCGCCTACGGATCCAGACATCGCTCAATTGAGGCCCGCATTAGTCAGCGCAGCACAAACGAGCGGGCCGAAGGAAACTGCGCGCCTGCGGAGGGTCGTCGCGCACTTGCGAGAGGGAAATCCAGCTACTGCAATTGTCGAAGCTGGAGAGGCGGCCCTTCCCATTCACTACCGCATCTGGGGGCAACCCGGACGAAAGCTGGGAATGGCGAACATCGAAGAATCGTTTCGGCGAGCGGCTCAGAATCCATCTGTGCTGGGCGACCTCGAAGAAGTCTTGGCGTGGGCCGATGAGGAGTCTCGTGTCGGAAGCGCGCCGTTGAACATTCCATTCCCATGCTCATTGGAACTCCACGCCACATACGGCAGCGACGAAATTAAGGCATCGCTGGGCAAAGCTACTTTCGAGACGGCCGGCGAAACCGGCTCAGGCGTCCTACATTTCACGAATATCAAGGCAGTCTTAGCACTGGTCACGTTTCAGAAAACAGAGAAGGAGTTTTCACCGAGCACTATGTATCAGGACTACCCCGTTAGTCGTGAACTATTGCACTGGGAAACTCAGGGGCCGACGAGCCAAGCCAGCCCCACTGGACAAAACCTCATCCACCACGTCGAGCGCAATTACACGATGCTGTTCTTCGTTCGCTCTCGTAAGAAAGTGGACGGCACCACGGCCCCGTTCACGTTCCTTGGCCCCGCGACGCTCGTGAGTTTCCAATCCGAACGGCCTATCCAGATGATTTGGCGCCTCGACCACCCGATGCCTGTCGAAATGTTCGATGCAAATCGCCGCGGCGGCTAACTCCCTCATCGGCCAAGGTAGGATTCCGGTCGTCATTCGAGGAGCGGACGCATGACAAAAAGGGTCAGTCCCATAAAATAGAATAAAGCGGAAAAAAAGGCGGAAGGGGTGTGCTCAAATGTTCAAATGCGCTGACTCCCTCGCTCCATCTGGAAACAATTTTCAAATGCCTCCATTTTCCGGATGGGTCGAGACAGCACTTCGAGATGCGCTAAAACGCGGGAATGACACTCTCCACACACAGTTGCATCCCGCTTCGACAAATCAATCGCCTGGCGCTTTCGGCGTTGATTCTATTTTATGAGACCCTTTGCCTTTCCCGGTCGAAATGACAGAATCCGAAATTTTGTTTTTGCGCCCGCATCTGCGTAACGAATGCCTTGGCATCCTCCGATCCTTCTTTTCCATGCGCCGCGCCGAGGCAAAGACTCATCCGGTCGCGAACCGCGAAATCAGCGAGTTGGACGACCAGAACGAAATGCC
The DNA here is from genome assembly GCA_949127705.1 of Synechococcales cyanobacterium PMM_0085. Classification (GTDB taxonomy): domain Bacteria; phylum Cyanobacteriota; class Cyanobacteriia; order Elainellales; family Elainellaceae; genus CASBQJ01. Next base: position 1,272 of record CASBQJ010000146.1, on the reverse strand, counting down.
GAGTTAGTCCATTACCTCACGCATCATGATCCGCTGCGTGAGCCAGATCCTCAATACACCGCACCACGAGTGCCGTCCATCCGGTCTGATGACTCGCCCCCAGCCCGAGGCCATTGTCACCGTGAAAATATTCATGAAAAAGCACCAGATCTTTCCAATGCGGATCCGATGCATACCTGCGGTCTGGGCCATTGCTTGGGCGAATGCCATTTGCATCCGGTTCAAAAATCGAGACCAAGCGCGCTGAGAGCTCCCGAGCCACGCCACGCAGGTCGAGCATGTTTCCAGATCCAGTCGGGAATTCGACCTGAAACGAATCGCCGTAAAACCGATGAAACTTTTCCAGCGCCTCGATGATCACGTAGTTGATTGGAAACCAGATCGGCCCGCGCCAGTTCGAGTTCCCCCCAAACATCGCAGACGTCGATTCCGCCGGAACGTATGAAACACAATGCTCCTGGCCGCCCGCATTCAGGATAAATGGATTGTCGCCGTGCGCAGCAGATAGCGACCGAATCCCATGCGGAGCGAGGAATTCTTTCTCGTCCAGCATGCGAGTGAGGATTCGCTGCAGCCGCTCCCTTGTTGGCAGTGCCAAGAGCGCTTCTTTTTCATTCCCGAGGTGATCGAGCCACGAAATTCGCTCTGCAAGGTCAGGACGGTTTTTAACAAACCACTCCGTCCGCCGACTGAATCCAGGCAACAACTTGACGACATCGTCCTCCAAGATCGTCACCGCGAGCAGTGGGATGAGTCCTACCATCGAACGCGTTTTCAACGTGACGGTGTCCCCATTCACACGCAGATGATCGTAATAAAACCCATCCACCTCGTCCCAGAGGCCTGTGCCGTCGAAGTGGTTCATCGCATCGCTGATGCCAATGAAATGCTCGAAAAATTTCGATGCCATATCCTGGTACACCGGATTCTCTTTTGCCAGTTCCAGCGCCATGGCTAACATCGTAACACAGTAAAACCCCATCCATGCGGTGCCATCAGCCTGCGCCAGCTGCCCCCCACCGGGCAGCGGCTTGCTTCGGTCAAAAACGCCAATGTTGTCGAGGCCGAGAAATCCACCTGAAAACAAATTATCCCCCTCGGCATCCTTGCGATTCACCCACCATGTGAAATTCAGCAGCAACTTCTGGAAGGAACTCTCAAGAAATGCCCGATCTCGAAATCCCCGTGCACCTGAGATCTTGTAAACACGCCACACCGCCCAGGCATGCACTGGCGGATTCACATCCCCGAGCGCCCATTCATAGGCGGGGA
>CASBQJ010000145.1 GCA_949127705.1 Synechococcales cyanobacterium PMM_0085 | reverse complement strand
GTCGGTATTTTTCTGTCGGGTACACGCACAGCCGACGGACGCATCCCCGAGGCCAAACTGGGAGCTGCCCTAATTGCCGCTAAAACAGGTGCACCGCTGCTACCGCTAAGTCTGTGGGGCACCGATCAAATTTTTGCGAACGGTAGCTTGATCCCCCGTCCTGTTCCAATTACCATTCGAATTGGTGCAGTTATTCCGGCTCCGGCGTCAACCCAACGCGACGATTTGGTAGGCGTGACCCAGCAATGTGTAGAGGTGATTCATCAGCTGCACGATTTAGGGCGCTGAATTCGGAGATTAATCCTGCCAGAGGTTACGTTTCACAACGTTTGAGCAATAATTGCCAAATTCACAATTTTGCAAGTGTTACCTTGAGAGATTGGGGAAAAATGATAGGAAAAAGTAGAATAAGTGAAGTAACTGGGCGTTACTGACCTTTGCTGGATGAGGACTGTGGGGATGCAAGATTTGCGAGATGAGCTGGCGGGAACCATGGGTGAGGCTGAGTGGAATTGGCTACATCCCCATGCTGAACGCAATGGGCTGGTACTGGTGGCTCCAGAATTGGATTTGCTGGATGTGGCCGTGGCGATCGCCACCGATAACACCACGCCTGTGCAGCACTGGATTGCCGAAGGGTTAATTGCTAAGCCCTCGGATGCTCAAATTAATGCCTGGAGCAGCGATCGCAGCAAACGCTTTAGCGCCTTAATTTTGCAGCCCTACGTGCTGGTACAAGACGTTCAACCATCCTAAATTCGTAGAGACGCAATTCATAGAGACGCGATTCGTGGAGACGCAATTAATCGCGTCTCCACTGAAAATAGCGGGCCAGCGTCGCCCCCGTGCGACCCGTCGTCACCCAGAGCATGGAGCGGGCGGCATCGCGGGCAACTTTTTCAAACGATTCTGGGGCACGGCCAGACGGAACGGCAATGGATTTGAACACAATGCCGCGACTGCCCAGCACAATGTCCCCAATCACTTGGGCTCGACGCATGTGATAGTCTGACGTGATCAGGTACAGGCTAGTAATTCCTTGCGCTTTAAACGTATCGACTAGGGTTGTAAAGTTTGTGAGCGTATCGACGGCTTGGTAATCCAAATTTAGCCGCCCTGGGGCAATGCCCGCTTCTGCAAACAGCCATTCTGAATACTCGGGGTTGCTGCCTGAAGAAACCCAAATCGGTAGATTGGGATGCTGTTGGGCAAATTCAGCTGCAAACTGTTCTCGTTCAGTTGCCCCCCCCAACACTAAAATAGCCTGGGGCGATCGCAAGTGGCTAATGGCGTGGCCATACAGTAGGCACATCAATATAGCCAAAATCACCAGCCGCCAGAACGGTAGCCTGGGGCGACGGCGCGGTATGGCCGCAGATTGGGTAGAACGCTGGCGCTTCAATAACGGTTGATTTAGTCTCATAACGGAAGTCGTTTACTACGCATCCATCCCACGCATCCAGGAACGCTACCCGGTGCACTAGCGCAGTCTGTGCCTCTACTGATTTACAATACCCAACAGATCTTTGGTGCAAACCGTTCTAAATTTAGAATAAAACGATTTCTTGTCTTAAACCGGCAGCATTCCGCCAGGGATAAACCAGGAAGAGATTAAGTATTCCAGCAGGACGCCTAGTTGATTTCAAAGTTAAACTTTACACCAGACTTTTAAGAATTGCGACTTTCCCCGCATATTTTTTTGGGATCTGTACCAATCCTTGCTCGACCTAGCTGGTGGTTTTAGCACTCAGGTTCGAGCAGCGATCGCAATGCTGTTTTCATGGCGTCTACTGTCGTCGTAGCGGTGCCAAACTGGCGTACCACTAAGCTGGCGGCCAAATTGCCCAACATAGCAGCCTCAATGGGAGATGCGCCTGCAATTAACCCCAGAGTCAGCGCTGCAACCACTGTATCGCCCGCTCCGGTCACATCATATACGTCGGTGCGGTTAAAGGCGGGGATCGTTTCGTGACTGCCATCGCGGCTAAATAGGCTCATGCCTTCGTCGCCTCGGGTAATCAACATCTGCTCAGCTTGAGTTAGCTGCAAGAGATCGTGCCCAGCCTGCTGCAAACTGGCGCTGGTGGCAATGGCATAGCCTGCGGCCTTTTCTGCCTCGGGCAAATTGGGAGTAAACAGCGTGGCTCCGGCGTAGCGGTGTAGGTCTTTTTGGCTGTCGATGATGGTGCAGGGGTGTTGCAGCACCGCTTCAATCACGGGCTGGCTGAGCACGCCATCCCCATAGTCGGAGCAAACGACTGCGTCTACATTGCCAATTTGCTGGCGAATATAGGCGGCTAGCTGGAGTTGCAGCTCCAGGTCGGGTGGGTCATCCGACTTGCGGTCAATGCGCACAATTTGCTGCGTGACCGATTGGCGAGCGTGGCCAGAGATCCGCGTTTTCGTTACCGTGGGGCGATCGCCATCCACCAAAATGCCGCTAGTATCAATCCCCGCTGAGGTAAAAATTCCCCGCAGCACCTCGCCCTGCCCGTCTTTACCCACCAGCCCGACGGCCTTTACCTGGGCACCCAACGTGGCCAAGTTATAAATCGCATTGGCCCCGCCGCCCGGAATCTGCCGCGTTAATTCGTGCCGCAAAATCAGCACTGGGGCTTCCCGCGACACCCGTTCTACCTCTCCCGTCAGAAATTCATCGAGCGTTAGGTCGCCGACTACTAGCACCCGCGCCTGCCGAAACCCGTCCATCCACTGGTGCAGTCGCGGCGCGATCGCCCGCAGTTGATTAATAAAAACAGCGTCTAACATCGGTTACAACATAATCCATGCGCGCTCTAGTTTACGCGCTGTCTAAGTTTATACGGTGATTAGGGCACTGGTGTACAGACATCGCGGTCGTAGGTAAACGTCACCTCCACCAAGTAAGGCTGATCTGCGTCTGTCGGGTTATCGAACGCATGTTCACGAGCAATGGCGATCGCCGTCACCGCGAAAATTCCATACCCTCCCGTTGACAACGGCACCGGATCGCCGACAATTGTGTCGTCTGGGTTCACGATCACCCCTACTACCGACGTGACCGCCTTGTTATCGAGTTCAGGTGCCAGCAAACAGGCCGCTTGCGGATAGGTGCTCGGTATCTCTACTTTCTTTAAGGTGTCTGGGTCTTGTACCTGCCGCCCAATTTGATTGAGCCAGCCTAGGTAGGCCAAGTTTGCCTGCTCACGCAATGTTCCTTGAGAATTAAACGTAAATAATTGGGGCTGCTGAAGGCGACGTTCTGCCAACTGCTGGGCTGGAGAAACCACCTGGCCGGAAGGATTAGACGGGCTGGGCGACCCTGGAACCGGACTTCCAGTGCCATTAGGCGTGGAGGTGGGAGATGGGGCAGGAGAGGCAGGGGATGTAGG
>CASBQJ010000144.1 GCA_949127705.1 Synechococcales cyanobacterium PMM_0085 | reverse complement strand
TGAAGTGAAATTTCTAGGGCAATATCGACCTGCTCTGAACGCTGCCGAAACGAGGGGTACTTGTCGCGCAAATCTCGGTAAGACTTCATGTATCGTCCTGCTTGCCGCATCATCCAGACGGGCGGACGGTCTAATGCTTCACCACGGGCAGCTCTGAGCAGGTAAGGAACCTGGGTCGATACAGTCATTTCAAAGCGTCTCTACTAAAGGAACGGGTTTTGCTCATCCCCAGAAATAGACCAAGGGGTTGAACCGGGCGGCTGATTTCTTGAAGAGATGCGCCTCTGCCAAAAAATCGACACAAAAATGGTGAGTCCCAGATGAATACAGGGATACATCCATTCGTAATGAATGATTATACGGGATTATGGGAGCTGAATCGCTGTCTGCATTTCAAAGGTTAATAATCCTTAAGACAGGTCTGTTGATATTGAGAGATTCAGAATTAGAAATGCAGAATGGCTGACCCGTTTCACCCGATAGAATAGAGGTTTACACAGAAGCTTCCGTATGCTCCCGAGAGAAGACCTGCTAAAGGGCATTGAAAACCGCGAGGCCGCAGCGCGCGTGATTGACCAAGCCGATCAGGCGATTAAGACCTGGGAGGTAGTCTGCACCGATTTTCTGTCGCCGCCAGAGCTAGCTGAGGTGCAGCAAATCTTTGGCCGCCTCACCGATGTGCAGCTGTTGCCCTGGGGCGGCTACCCTCAGGCCGAGCGGCAGCGGGTGGCGATCGCCCGCACTGACCTGCCGCTAGAGGTCTCACAGGTGGCGATCGCTGCCCTCGACATCAACGGCAACTTTTTGTTTGATCCGGCATCCCACCGCGATTTTTTGGGTTCACTGCTGGGGACAGGCATCGTCCGCGAAAAAGTGGGCGACATTATTGTGCTGGGTGAACGCGGCGCACAGGCGATTGTGGTGCCAGAACTGGTGGAATTTTTATCCATGAGCCTGGTGCAGGTGCGCTCGGTTCCGGTCAAAACTCGCCGGGTAGAGCTAAGCGAGCTAAAAATTCGCGAACCCAAGAAAAAAGAGCTGACCACCGTAGAAGCCTCCCTGCGGCTAGATGCGATCGCCTCCGCTGGATTTGCCATGTCGCGCGGCAAAATGGTGGACTTAATCAGCGGCGGCGATGTCCGAGTCAACTGGAAAGACATTACCCAGCCCAGCCATCCGCTCAAAACAGGAGATTTGGTCGCCATTCGCGGCAAAGGGCGATTAGATGTAGGCGACATTGCGATTACCAAAAAAGATCGTTACCGTGTGCAGCTCACCCGCTATTTATAAAGTTATCGGTAGGCTACTGTTTATTTTTGCTCCTAGGGGCAGAATATTTTGCAGCTCAATTCCCGCTACAGTAAGGGGATAAATTAAGGGGATGAATTCATTGGCTCAACATTGCCGGAGGAATGCTTTGATAGTATTTCTAACGTTGCAAGGGTTTGAACCGATAAATTTATCCGATGGGAGCCCGTTCCACTGATTCTCACTGCACACCTTCCTTTAGCAAAGAGGCGATCGCGATTTGGACGAAACACTTCAGGTCTACATCAACAGGGTGGCCCGGATGACGCTGCCAGAAGCCCGTAAGTCGCAGGTGCAGCACATCCAGCCATCTCCTAAATTTCAGCTACAGACCGACGGGCAGATTGACCCCACGCCGTTTCCTGGCTACACCGTCATTACGCCGCCCTGGGTAAACGATGCTGAAAACGGGGTGTTCTACGAACAGTTGCAGCAGTTGCAGCAGCAAATCGAGGAACAGTTGCCGACAGGGTTACTGGTACCACTGCCGCCAGAAAGTTTTCATCTGACCCTGGCAGATTTAATTTGGGACAGTGCATTTCAGCATGCCGTGGACGAAAACCCTAAGTTTGAACTAGGTTTGCGCGATCGCATTACCCAGATTTTTCAAGAATATCAGCCCTTACTAAAAACGATTAAACCCGTTTACTGGCAAGCATTAGGGCTAACGGTCATGACCCGTTCCCTCGGTGTCTGCCTTGCGCCCAAAGATGAAAGCGCCTACGAGCAAATCTTGCTATTACGTCGCGCTATTTATCAAGACTTGGGGTTAATTGCACTTGGCATTGAGCAGCAATATTACCTAACAGCACACGTTACCCTGGGATACTTCGGCTTCCTGCCCGATGAGTTAGATCGCGACCAGATCAGCAACACCCTCAGCCAACTCAACGACCATTGGCTAGACCACACCCCCCTCCAACCCCTTTGGATTCATCGCGCCGAACTCCGCAAGTTCGACGACATGACCCAGTATTACCGCAAAGATGATTGGCCAGCCGTACAGTTTTGAGATAGGGGCGTAGTCTATTTTGAGAGCTACAGGCGTAAAGTTTAGGAGGGTTTGATGTCTACGCCAATTCCAACATCAATTGAGAATCTAGGCTCTAGTGCCCCAATTAAAAAAGTCTGGACGGATGAAGAATTCATGGCGCTTTCCGATAGAGGACGTTATGAAATCATTAATGGAGAACTCATTGACATGGGAAATTCGGGTGCAAAACATGGTTATGTTTGCAGCCTTTTGGTCATGGCTTTAATGAACTATATCTTGCCCAAAAAGCTAGGCATTATTCTGGATTCTAGTACCGCTTTTAAAATGAAAAGTGGTAACAAACGCTCTCCTGATATTTCTTTCTTTGCAAAAGAGCGCTTACAAGGACTTGAAGAATTACCGACTGGTTTTTTGGAAGGTGCGCCTGATTTGACCCTTGAAGTCTTATCTCCTGGCCACACCATTGAAGAAATTGATGACAAACTCGTAGAGTACTTTGAGAACGGTGCTCGCTTGGTTTGGGTGATTAATCCTAACCAACATTATGTGCTGGTCTACCGTTCTGCCCAAGAACCAGATCGCCTGCTCAAATCAATTGATTCGTTGGATGGCGAAGACATTATTCCTGGCTTTGGTTTTCCTCTTGCCGACTTATTTCAAAAACTAACCTTTTAGTCTAAATCGCTGATTTCATGGGGTCAGGGCGATCGCCTGTGCTAACCCGTTAATGCGATCGCGTCCCCAGCCGGACAGTTTTCTAGGACGATGCCATAGTTAGAATTGGAGAGACGGTTGGCACAGTTGTTATAATTTTGCTCAGGCGATTGACTTGAGAGCTACCCAATGATCCACGCCAGTAACGCTTCCCATAACCCGTATCCCCTATCGCAACTGCGGACAGAACGAATGCGGGAAGGTAAGGAAGACGAATCTGGTGTGGGCGTAGCCCTTTCTGTGCAGCATCACCCTGCTGTGGATATCGCTGGGGGTGCCATCCCAATGCCGCAGATCTATCAGCGTCTAAACACAACGCCTGAGGCGATCGCGGCTTTCTGTGAGAAATGGCAAATTGCCGAGTTAGCTGTATTTGGCTCAGTCTTGCGGGATGATTTTCGGCCAAATGGCACACATCCTAGCGATGTTGATCTGCTATTTAGCTACTTGCCAGGTGCCAACATGAGCTTACTGCGGCGAGCAAAAATGAAAATAGAACTCGAACATTTGCTTGGACGCAGCGTTGATTTGTTAATGGCGATTGAAGTGATAGATAGTCATAATCTAATCAGACGTAAACATATCTTAGATTCTACGCAAATCGTCTATGTCGAGAGATAGAGAAACCGTTAATGATATTATTCAAGCGGCTGGAGACATTATGCTCTCGATCAATCAGGTGAGTTTTGAAGAACTCGCCATAAATCGTGAGAAACAAGCTGCGATTTTATATTTTCTCATCGTTATTGGAGAAGCAACGAAACGATTGTCATTTGAGTTTAGAGCTTCTCATCCAGCAATTGATTGGCAAAGTATGGCAGGAATGCGTGACATCCTCGCTCATCAATATGACCGCGTAAATATCCAGACTGTATGGGATACTGTTCAAACTGATCTACCAGAACTGTTAGCTCAACTTAAATCTTTATCTGATTAAAAACCTTTTATATGTTTCCGAGTCTAACCCAAAAATCTTTACACATACAGCAATCATTGCTTAGGAGATTTTGAGTAGATAAGCAGCCAGCGATCGCGATTTTCTGAATTTAATAGTTTCTGGCAACAAAGCAAGATAAAACGAGGGAAGTAATGAATCAAGTTAAGGAAACGGTTAACAGCCATATAGAAGAATATTTAGATTATTACTGTAGGTTGTCTCATGCACCTGGATTTGCCATCTTGTTAAAAGGTGAATGGGGTTCCGGAAAGACCTGGTTTATCAACAGGTTCATCAACACATATCGTGAAAACTATCAAGAGGAAAGTCAGAGATGCGATATCGATCTGATGTCATTAATGAATACTTGATTGAAGAGCTAGAATGGCTTAGATCTGTTCGGAGTTTATTGCTACTGGAAATTAATCGTAAACAAGGAAAACTCAGCGGATTTCTTTTAAACCAACGCATTGAAAGTTGTTTAGATGAAGCTATAAGAAAACTCGAAATCAAAGAGCAGCAAATACAAAATAGTCAGTAAGATTGCTTCAGGCAAGTCATGATAAATAAAAAGGACTTCACTTCCTGACGTCAAAAACATTACTAGGATTATTGATAATACATGGTCACTTCAATGTATTGAGGGTGAAATATAGCGCGATCGCCCATCCATTAACCTGACCCAAAAAACATCCCCAGAATAGTTTGTCATGGTGTTGGAGTAGACAGCGATTGATAAGGTGGTTCACATCGAGAATTGTAGCGAAGATCTACATCACCCATTAAAACTTGGGCAGCACCGCCGATAACAAAGCCCGTAGACACACCATCACCCAGGCAAAAATCATACGAATAAATGGTTTCATTGCCACTAAAACGAGACGCAAGCAGCTTCCAAATGGGCGGGCGATAGCCGAAGATATATTCGTAAAAGTGAGAGGCTTCTGCTTGGCCGTATTCGAAGCTATCTGGATAGGCTGAGCTGTTGATATTCAGGTTGATTGATTGCGCCCGGTTGTCGATAAATGTAACGGCAAAGCGATCAATTCGTGTATTTGGGAAAACGCGCCGCAAACCCGCAGGTGAGTAGGTGTACGTG
>CASBQJ010000143.1 GCA_949127705.1 Synechococcales cyanobacterium PMM_0085 | reverse complement strand
CACCATAGAAACAGGTGTGATCAGGTTTATCGCTTCACCTGTGCCAAATTGCCTGATCTCTCCCTAGACCCAACTCTAAAAGGAGAGTTTTTTATGTCCCATTCGTTGCTGTCGGATGCGAATCAGCGCCTCGAAAAAGCATTGCAGTATGTGGCGATCGATGAAGATGTGGCGGAGCGGTTGCGCTTCCCCAAAGCCAGCTTGATTGTGTCCATCCCAGTGCGGATGGATGATGGCACACTGCGAATTTTTCAGGGTTATCGGGTGCGCTATGACGACAGCCGAGGGCCCACCAAGGGCGGCGTCCGCTATCATCCCGGCGTGACGCTGGATGAAGTGCAGTCGTTGGCCTTTTGGATGACGTTTAAATGTGCGGTGTTGAACCTGCCGTTTGGCGGAGCTAAGGGTGGAATTACGCTGAACCCCAAGGAGCTTTCCAAGTTTGAACTAGAGCGCCTGACGCGGGGATATGTGGATGCGATCGCCGACTTCATTGGCCCCGATGTGGATATTCCGGCCCCCGACGTTTACACCAACCAAATGGTGATGGGTTGGATGATGGATCAATACAGCATCATTCAGCGCAAAATTACGCCAGCCGTCGTGACCGGCAAACCAGTCAGCATGGGCGGCAGCCTGGGGCGCGAAACCGCCACCGCCATGGGCGCATTTTTTGTCATGCAAAACGCTCTGACGCGGATGAACCGCCACCCTAAAGACACAACGGTTGCCGTGCAAGGCTTTGGCAATGCCGGAGCCATTATCGCCGAACTGCTATTCAGTGCCGGCTACAAGGTAGTCGCCGTCAGCGATTCTAAAGGCGGCGTGTTTGCCGCTGAAGGACTAGACATTCCCAGCCTGCGGCACATGAAAGACTCCACCCGCACGCTCAAAGCCGTATATTGCAAAGGCACCGTTTGCAGCCAAGTAGAGCACAGGGTGATCACCAACGCGCAGCTATTGGAACTAGACATAGATATATTGGTGCCCGCCGCGCTCGAAAACCAAATTACGGCTGAGAATGGCGATCGCATCCAAGCCCGCTACATCTTTGAAGTGGCCAATGGCCCCATCACCTCCGAAGCCGACACGATTCTGGAAACCAAAGGCATCCAGGTTTTTCCCGATATTTTGGTGAATGCAGGCGGGGTGACGGTTAGCTACTTCGAATGGGTACAAAACCGCAACGGCTTGTATTGGACGCTAGAAGAAGTCAACGATCGCCTAGAAAAATCGATCACACTGGAAGCAGAACGGATTTGGGCGATCGCCCAAGACCTCAATATCTCGCTGCGCACCGCTGCCTATGTGCATGCATTGAACCGTCTAGGCGATGCGATTAAAGCCAAAGGCACACGGGATTATTACATCAACTAGAAGAACCCAAAAAATACAGTCTGTGTGCCCTGGGGATGTAAGAGGATGTTTGAAAAGTTCAATTGCTGGTATCAAAACGACCTCGATCCCCCTAAATCCCCCTTAAAAAGGGGGACTTTGAGTCCGGTTCCCCCCTTTTTAAGGGGGGTTAGGGGGGATCTGTCGGTGACTAAAGGTACAGCCGACCACTTTTAAAACATCCTCTAAGGGCAAAGCATTTGGATCAGAATTTTGGCACAGTATTCAGCATCCCAATACAAATGCTTCACCCCTTCGCGATACATCCCCGCCAACCGGGCAACCTAAGCCATGATGCGGTTGAGAATGCACATAAATTTACCGGGACAACTGGGCACGGGGATCAATTTACTCCAGCTACCCGCTTCGGCCACCCCAAGGCTGTGTTGCCGCAAAATATGCGCCCTCACGTGATCTGCGGTGCCAATAATCAGCAGCGTCAAAATGCGCGGATCGGGGTTGATCGGTTGCAGAGAAATAGGATTGTAGGTCATGACAGTGTTTCACTCCACTAAGAGAGATGGGTGTGTAGAGATACCCAAACTCAAAGCCACCCTGCTGTTTGGCTGCTGTGGCTGGTGGCCATAGCAAAGTCAGGGTGGCTAGTGGAGTGATAAACTGCCCCTAGCCCTCCGAACTGGTTACACAGTTTTGAGGGTTAGTCGCCTGGGGCTGTTGCTAGCAGCTTCCAGGTGACGCTTTGAATTACGGATATTTGTTTGTACCGAGAAACAACCGTACTGGAGATTTGAATTTTTAGCAAGCGTATTTTGCAACTAATTTATTGGGTTGGTGATTTGCAGGACGATACCTGCTCCGCACAGGCAAGCGATCGCACCTGGGTTCCAGGTACGGGATATTCCAGGTACGGGTAGGGATGAAGCATTTGTACCGAGATCTCGGCTACCCCGCCTAGATGCTGATACAAATGCTTCATCCCTACAAGCGGCATCACCGCCCCACCAAAACCTACAATCCCATCAGATGGGCGATCGCAGGCAACAGTTCATTAAATGCCTTCAACAGCGCTGTGGTGGTGGGCACTGCCACAGGTACCGCCTCCACAATTCGCCGCAGCGATCGCAGTGCCTTCGCTCCCAGGCTTTTCTGCTCCGCTTCGGGCTTTTGGGCGGCCTCGGCCAAGAGCTTCACCTCGGCCAGGGCATCGGCTTTGTCATCGGGGGGTAGCGCGGCTGTGTCAGCGTCTAACAATACCGCTTGCAGTTGCGTCAGCAGTTCCTTGAGCTGATCGGCAGCGGGTGAGGTTGGAATTTGACTAATGGCGTTGGTGACGCTACCGTTGAGGTCGCGCAGAGTCACGACAGAATTGGTTGCATTAAAATCGCCGCCGATCGAGATGTTTTGGCTGTTATTTGTATGGTTAGTAGTGTGATCATTCATGGCGGTTCCGGCTCCGATAACTTGGTTGGTAGTGATATTGGGCTGAGCAGCGAACGTCAACAAAACCTCTTTCATGTCGGCTGCACGCAACGAATTTAAACGGTTCACTTCCCCTTCTAATTGCCGCACCCGTTCTTCGTAGGGCTTGAGAAACGCTTGAGCAATCTGCGCCTTGTCAGCAGTGTCTTCGACTTCTAACGTCAGCAACACATCGCGCCCCTTCTTTTCCATTCCCAAAATTGAGTCAGCGGAAATATCGGGATGGTCGCACATTAACTGCTGAAACGCATCTCTAAACGCATCGGGATTGACGCCATTGCGTAGCAAAATCTGCACCGTATTCATAATTTTGCGATAGAGCGCCTCAAAATCGCCCGGTGCAAACACAGCGTCGGGGGCGTGTGGTCGCCGCTCTCGACTGCCCAAGGCGTTGGGCTGCTCTAGCAAAAACACATATTGACAATCAACATCCTTTAGTTGCGTTGTGTGGTCAATGTTCCAGGCTTCCAGGCAGGCTCCCGTCAAACAAGCCCCGGTAAAATCTGTCCCTACCGCTAGCACTTCGCGCAGATTGGCTGCACTTAAGTTTGCCTGCTGTAGCAATGCACCGCTGAGATCGGCCTGTTGCAAATTGGCAAGATTGAGATTGACACCGCGCAGATCGGCACCCCGCAGATTGGCAGCTTTATAGGATTTTTTGTAACCATTGCGGCTGATTAGCAGGTCACGCACGGCGGGATTGGCGAGGATCGAAGCACCCACACGAGCAAAGTCTAGCTGGATTACACCGCTCCAATACACATGGGTAAGATTAGTCTCTTGCTGACGCGAGGCGTTGAAGTTGGTGCTTTTGAGCATGGCTTTGTAAAAGCTTGCACCGTGTAGATTGGCACCACAAAAACTAGTACCACCCAGCGCTCCCAACACCACACCCATAGACCAAACTAGGGCAAATTTTTCATCTCCCTCGATCGCTCGCCAAGCAATGTAGGCGCTAAGCACAGTAATGACAAAGACGGCAGTTATAGCGATAATGACTGCAACCGCAACCGTAACATCAAAAGCAGTAGCGCCCACCACAGCAATAGTCACAGCGCCAGCTATAGCGCCAACAAAAGCAAGAGCCACAGAGCTAATTACCCCTATAGCCCCAGCCACACCACCAGTAACAGCGAAAGCAGAAGCAAAAGCAAAAGCTACCATGAAAGCCACAGCATCAGCAAAGGCACCAGCGATAGCCACAACGACAGCCACACACAGAGCCACTACTACGGCACCAGCAAAAGCGCCAGCTACGCTAGCAGATATTGATACAGCTATAGCTATAGACATAGCAATAGTTCCTGCTGCTTTCATAGTGAAGCCTTGACGGATAATTGATATGAATATGAAAGCAGTGACTACAATAAAAACAAAATATAGTGCGTTACTTCTTAAGAAATTGAAAAAAATTGACTGCTGGTATTGTGATGTCTGAAATCGAGTGAAATAAAGGCTAATGGTGTAGCCAAAATACCCTTGGAGAAGCCCTGTGAATACGGACAAAACAATCATCAAAGTGAGTTGGCCTATTCCCCATCGCTCCTGAACACCTGCTTTTGCTGCGTTAAGCGTTGCTTCCTTTAATTCAGAGTTAACAAAACTGGCACCGCGAATATCGGCCTCGCTAAAATCTGCACCCGACAGGTATTTGCCCCTAAAATTGGCACCGCGCAGATTGGCACGGCGAAAGTCTCGCTCTCCGTTGGCATAGCGGCGTAGAACATCGGCGGCTTTCATGGGGGCAGTGGCTAAGGGGGGCTGTGTTTTGCTACAGGTGTAGCATGAAGAGACTGTGATAGCCAATGATTTGGATGTAAATGGGTAGTTTGTCGTCGCAAAGATCCCCGACTTCTACGATGGGATCAAGCGTATAGCTAAGTTTTTCTCAGAAGTCGGGGATCTAAACACCTGACGCATAAGCCCTATATTGGTCGTCGCGCAGGGATATAAAAGCGTGGGGCGATCGCGCAAACGTGGGGGCGATCGCACAAACGTAAGGGCGAAGCATTGGGTTGATACGTTTTGGCATGACTGAGCGGTGCTGACCCAATGCCTCGCCGCTACCGCTACCGGGTAACCAATTATGGTCATTAACGAACGTTGAGCCGTGCGATCGCATTGCACGGGTTCACAATGGCATGTTGAGGCATCGCAATGGCATTGTAGGCGCTGCAATGGCATGTTGAGACGTTGCAATGGCATTGTAGGCGCTGCAATGGCATGTTG
>CASBQJ010000142.1 GCA_949127705.1 Synechococcales cyanobacterium PMM_0085 | reverse complement strand
GGCTGACACTCAGCGCCGTCTGACTTTGCTCACCATCTTGCGAGAAAACCGCAGATTCACCTGCTGCTGCTCCGCCCAGTCTTGCAAAATCCGGAAGAAGGTTTGGCGATCGGCAGTTTGCAGCACGGCAGTTTGATCAGCCGTTTCAATCACATAGGGGTAGCCGCCGCCCACAATCACCTCGCCGCGCACCCAGTCGAGCACCGTGTCCACAAGGCCAGCCTCGTGCATCCAGTAGGGCATTTCGAGGCGGGCTGGGTAGGTGTCTCGGGTGGTTTTGAGGTAGGTGAAGGCGATTTTGTCGCACTGGTCTTCGTAGTCTTCTAGGATGTCTGCGCGCTGGCATTGAAACAGGGAGAGGCGATCGCCCCACTGCATCCCCACGGTATTCAGCAGCTGCGCATCGTGAATGCTGTCCGATTTGGGTAGGTCAAACAGCGTTTGCAGCATCGTGGTCAGATCTTGGGCGTAGGAGGTGTCGATATAGGCCACCAGCGGTACCCGATGGGTTTCGCTGGCGCGCAGCAGCCGCACCAGGCACTTAATGTAAAACTCGCGCACCTCTGGCTCAAACCCACGGGCGAAGGTGGCCACCAGCGAGCCATCTAGAAACACCAAATGCCGGGTGGAATTAGAATTGGCGGCGATATAGTCCACCAGCCGCTCCGTTTCCATTTGGAATCGCCGCATGTTGACGCGGCGATCGACGGGTTCGCCGCTGTTGCCTGCTCGTAAATCTTGCGGGGTCATAATATCGACGGCCACGTCTTTTTCGTAGCTGCCGCCCGGTTGGTGCGGGTTTTCAAACCAGCCAATTTGCACTAGCGCCACCGGAATCGAGAGGTCTTTGCCGGGATAGATCTGAGAGCCGTCTACGGCAAACGTGGTAATCCCCGTCAGGCGATCGCGAACCCATTCCAGGCTTTGCTCTCGGCTCTGCCACTCCAGCTCAAATGGCATAATGCCCTGGGTGGTATCGGGGAGCGGTTCCAGCGGGCGTGCTCCTAGCGCCACAGGATGCTTGGCTAACAGGTGCGATCGCTCCGCATCTGACAGGTTGACGAACTGGGTGAGTGCCTGCCGATATTGCTGCAACCGCTGCAATGCCTTGACGTCAAATTGGGTGAAATCGTCGCGTTTAGAATTCAGCAGATCGACGATTTGAGACGGTTTCAGGGTCATGTCATCCAGCGTTAAAGGGTTCCGTTGTGCCCAAAACTTGGAGCACTTTAGCCATATCGTCTAACTTTCCGACAATCCGCCGCACCGGGCGCGGCCAAACCCGCACTAGAGTTGGCGTGGCTGCAACTTGATCTAACTCTGCCTGCTCCGGATTTTTGTAGATGTCGATCACCTTCAGCGTATAGGGCGTTTGCATTGAGGTGTTAAGCAAATGATGCAGGTTTTGCAAAATCTGCTCTGTCGCTGCCGTATGGCCCGAGACATACAGCCGCAGCACATAGCCCTGAGCGGTTTGCTCAGCGGTTGGCGGCAGTTCGACCAGCGATTGTGGCTCTGGCAAGCCCAAACCAGCCCCATCTAGCCGCATCACCAAGTCGTGCTCTTGCCACAGTTGCGGAAACAGATGTTGATAGGTGGAGAGCATCAGCGGGTCACACAAGCCTTCAGGCGGGGCGATCGCCTGCCAATGCAGTGTGCCCATCCCAAAAACGGCATTCAATACCGCTTGATGTCGCATCACAAACGGGTAGGCTTCAGCCACCGTATGGGTTTGCTGAGTCTGGGGATCACGCCAACGATCGACCGTTGCCGTATAGCACGGTACCAAAAAGTGGGGCGGTTCTGCCAGATTCAGCAGCTCTTGCAGCACAATGCAAAGCTGCAAATGCCAACGGTTCTGCTTCTGGGGATCAATGCAATAAATTAGGTCTCCACCCGGTGTAAATAGGGCAATCCCCTTAAATAAATCGGGGAGCTGAGCATTGGAGACAAAGTTAGAACCGTAGCCTGTCACCTGTACCGCTTCCCTAATCTGGAAGCCTTAAGAAATGAATGAGTTTTAAGTTCCAAGTTTTGAGTTAGACGGTCTAACTCAAAACTCAAAACTCGACAATTAAACCAAGTCCACGTTGAGAACTATAGTTTTAGCCCTCACCCCCAGCCCCTCTCCCAAAGGGCGAGGGGAGCCGGAAAAGCTTTCAAAGTCCCTCTCCCTGGGGAGAGGGCTTAAAGCCTTCGGCATACATGAAAAGGGTGAGGGAAAACTCTGGGTTTCAAGTTAGACGAGGTTTAGAACTTGTTTAATCCCGATTCCTAGCCCTGTCCGCCTTAAACCCGACCCCGTAAGATCTGAGCCATTTCGTTGGTCTTGGGCGACATTTCTAGGGCAGTTTCTTCGGTAATCCGTCCGGCTTCGTACAGTTTGTACAAGGCTTGGTTCATCGTACACATGCCGTCGAAGGTACAGCGAGGAATCAGGGCTTCCACTTCGTCTAAGTCGCCCTTACGGATGTAATCCCGAATGGCGTCTGTGTTGATCAAAATGTCATGGAAGGCCGCTCGCTTGCCGTCGGTAGTCCGGCACAGCCCTTGAGAAACCACGGCCACCAGCGATTCGGCGATCGCCAACCGCATCGGATCTTGCTGCTCTGGTTCAAACAAGCCCAAAATCCGCTCAATCGTCTTCACGGCACTGTTGGTGTGCAGCGTTCCGATCACCAAGTGACCGGTTTGAGCTGCCTTGAGCGCCGTATTCACGGTTTCTTTGTCCCGCATTTCACCGATTAGAATCACATCTGGGTCTTCCCGCAGCGATGCCTTCAGGGCTGCATCGAATTTGAGCGTATGAATCCCCACCTCTCGCTGCTTAATCAGCGCTTTCTGGCTTTTATGGACAAATTCAATCGGGTCTTCAATCGTGACAATGTGCCGTGGCAT
Organism: Synechococcales cyanobacterium PMM_0085; assembly: GCA_949127705.1. GTDB lineage: Bacteria > Cyanobacteriota > Cyanobacteriia > Elainellales > Elainellaceae > CASBQJ01. Next base: position 668 of record CASBQJ010000142.1, on the reverse strand, counting down.
CTCCTTGTTCATGTAGTCGATCATGGCGGCCATCGTGGTCGATTTCCCAGAACCCGTAGGTCCTGTAACCAAGATCAGACCCTTGTGGTAATGACAAAGCTCCTTAAACACCTGCGGTAGATTTAGCTGCTCAATCGTCTGAATTTTCAGTGGGATCAGCCGCATTACCATGGAGGGTCCATACAGCGTATCAAAAATATTGATCCGCACCCGGGCAAATTCGTACTGGTTAGCACCGTCAAAATCTAGCGTGTCTTTAAACCGCTGAATCTCAGCATCTGAAAGAATTTCTTGCAGCCAGCTAAAGAAAGTGTCTGAGTCCGTCACTGGATAGTCAGTCGTTTCAATTTCGCCCCGGTTACGGAAACGAGGAATTTCGGCCACACCCACATGAACATCAGAAAACCCTTTATCGTAAGCTTCTTTTACCAACTGCTCTAGCGTTGGCTGACCGGGGCTGGCTTTACTCCGCCCAGCTTGGGGCGGTGGTGGAGCAGCGGGTCGATGCCCTGCTGGGGGTGCCGATGGCATCGGGGGTGGCTTCACTACTGCCGTATTCATTCCCGATAACGATGAATTTCCTGCTGTTGCCGGAGTGGGGTTGACTCGCGTAGCCGAGGTATTGGGCGCAGGTTGTGACGATATCTGCTGAGTCATCTGCCCCATGT
>CASBQJ010000141.1 GCA_949127705.1 Synechococcales cyanobacterium PMM_0085 | reverse complement strand
GAACTTGCAGCACACCCAAAAAAATGCTGGCGTTCGCGATTCGACGCCAGCTCACCACAAAAATGTAAATGCTGCCCTCACCCTTTTCATGTATGCCAAAGGCTTTAAGCCCTGCCAAAATGGGGAGAGGGACTTTGGCTCTTGCCCCCCTTCTCCCATTTTGGGAGAAGGGGCTGGGGGATGAGGGTAGCATTACGTTCCGGAGCGGGCGGCGATCGCCAAACTATCGGGCTGCTGTAAGTTCCCGGTGACCATCACATCGCGCTGATTGGCATCGAGATGGCGCACAATTTTGTAGATTGTTTCCACCTGATCAGCCGCACCCATTTTGGCAGCTAATTCCGTTAGCGATAGGGGGTGGCTGGTTTGCTTCAGCGTTGTGACCACTTGGCGCTGCAAATCTAGCACGCTGGCAGCGGCTTTTTTGCCCGCTTCCACACCGGGTTGGTGGTAGGCGTTGACGTTCACTAGCGATGCATAAAAGCTGACCGTGCGTTCATACAGCGCAATCAACGCCCCCACAGTGCGCGGTGTCACCTGCGGCACGGTAACGGTAATCGAGTCGCGCTGGTTGTCATATAGCGCGGCGCGGGTGCCCTGCAATAGGCCGGAGAGGAAATCACCAGAGGTGGCTCCAGGTTCTACTTCAATTGAGGCACCCGCGCGATCTTCGAGCACTTCAATGAAGGTGACAAAGAAGTTGGGCACGCCTTCGCGCAGCTGCTGCACATAGGCATGCTGGTCGGTCGATCCTTTGTTGCCATAGACCGCAATGCCCTGATAGACCGTCTGGCCATCCAGGTCAGTTTCCTTGCCCAGCGATTCCATCACTAGCTGTTGCAGATAGCGCGAAAACAGCAGCAGGCTGTCTTTGTAGGGCAAGACCACCATGTCTTTTTCGCCCTTGCCGTTGCCCGCATAATACCAGGCCAAGGCCAGCAGCGCCGCCGGGTTGGTCTGCAAGTCTGGCACGCGGGTGGCATCGTCCATCATCCGAGCGCCCGTCAGCATTTCCTGGATGTCGATGCCCTGTAGTGCGGCTGGCACCAAACCAACCGCAGACAGCTCCGAGGTGCGCCCTCCCACCCAGTCAAACATCGGGAAGCAGGTGAGCCAGCGCTCTGACTGAGCATAGTGATCCATTTTGCTGCCCGCCATGGTGACGGCGATCGCATAATCGGCAAAATTTAGCCCCAGTTGTTCATAGGCGTGCTTCACCTCCAACATGCCATTACGCGTTTCAGGTGTGCCCCCAGACTTGGTGGCAATCACTACCAAGGTGCTCTTCAGCCGATCCTTGAGCCGATTCAAAATCCGATCAAGACCTGCCGGGTCGGTGTTGTCAATAAAATGCACCGCCATGGGTGGAAAATCAGGCGAGAGCGCTTCTGCGACAAATTCGGGGCCGAGCGCCGAACCGCCAATCCCGACCGACAGCAGATCCGTAAATTTAGGCGCAGTTGGGGGATGAATCGTGCCGTCGTGGATTTTTTTGACAAAATCTTCAATCTTGCTGATCGTTTCTACGATTTCCTGTTTCACGTCAGCCGTTGGAGCCAAGTCAGGATTCCGCAGCCAGTAATGCCCCACCATCCGGTTTTCGTCAGGGTTGGCGATCGCTCCCCCTTCCAGCGCCGTCATATCCTGAAACGCCCGTTCAAACTTGGGTTTCAGCTGTTCCACGAACGCATCGTCAAATCGGATTCGGCTGATATCGACGTAAAGCCCTAGACCATCGTGGTAATAAAGCCAATCTTGATAGCGTTGCCAAAGTACGGTGACGTCCATAAAAGCTCTTCAACCTATCGCATTTCTCCAATCACAGTGTACCGACCAAAACTCCCAGAATTATGAGATCAAGGCTCTGTAACTATAGAGATTTGCCAAAGAGTTCTCATGTGGCGGCCATAGCAGATTGGGCTAGCTGTGGGCTCGCGCTGATTCTGCCCGCAGAAAATCGACAAACTGCCGTGCCGATCGCCCCGATCGGCCATTGTGACGCGTGGCCCATTGCAGTGCCCGGTAGTCCAAATCGTCTGGAGGCAGGGTGAGGTTGGCCTGGGCGGCGAGGTGGTGCACAATCGCTAGGTAAGTTGCTTGGTCGGCGGGTTCAAAGGTGAGCGTGAGGCCAAAGCGATCGCTAAAGGACAGTTTTTCTTGGACAGTATCCCAATTGTGGATTTCGTCGGCATCACTAGGACGCGGGCGATCGGCTAAAAATTCTCGAATTAGGTGGCGGCGGTTGGAAGTGGCATAGACGACCACGTTGGGCGGGCGGGCGATGAGATTACCCTCTAGCACCACCTTGAGCGCTTTAAACGCATCGTCATCGTCTTCAAACGACAAATCGTCTACAAATACAATGAACGATTGGGGCACATCCCGCAGTCGATCGACAATTTGGGGCAGGTGGCGCAGGTCGGTTTTGGTGACTTCGACTAGGCGTAACCCGCGCTCAGCGTACTCGTTTAGCAAGCCCTTGACCAGCGACGATTTACCTGTGCCTCGACTGCCATAGAGCAGCACATGCAGTGCCGGATAGCCGGCTAATAAGGCTTCCGTATTTTGGCAAAGGGCTGCTTTTTGGGCATCGTAACGGGTCAACTGTCCTAGGTGGATGGGGTCGGGGTGAGCAATGCCCACCAGGTTGCCGCCCTGCCAGCCAAAGGCATGGTAAGTGCCAAATAGCCCGACACCCATCTGCCGATAATGAGCCGCCAACTCTGCCAGAGCCGAGTCCCATCTGGGGTTGGCTGCCAGCCGAGTCCAAATGGGACGCTGGCTAAGGGCCTCAACGGTGGCGCTACCGGAGGGCATGACCTGCTCCCAGGCAGGTAGTGGGGTCGGTAGCACGGCGGCAAGCTGTACCCAGGTGCTGAGCTGCTTACTGTCGCAGGCGTAGAGCTGTCGTAATGCCTGCAGGTCGTGCTGGGCAGCGGCAACCAGGCTGGCAGGTAGCTGGCTGGTGCGCTGAGCCTGCTGGCTAAACGGATTATCGGCGCGCAGCAGTTGGGTGAGTAAGTAGGTTTGCCAGGTCTGCTGCTGGCTGGCGAGGGCGCGGAACCAGTGCCCATAGGCGCGCAGTGGGGTCAGGCGATCGCCCTGCTCTGCGCCCGGTCTGAGGGCGAGGCTCAAGGTCTCTAACAGGTAGAGAAATGCTTGCCCAATTTGATTGTCGAGCACGGTTTGATACAGCAAGAGCGAGGCTGCCTGCTGCTGTAAATCTTGTAAGTCCTGAATCGGAGTGTGCTGTATTGACGAATCGGTCATAGCTTGAACTATTTAACTATTTAAGGGGACAGAGTGAGATCGGCAAGAGAGGGACTGAGGCGGTGTTTGATCGGTTTGCCCGGTCGCTCAAATGTCGATTTTTGCAACAAGTCGAGCCAGAGACGGTTGACCACGAAAAAACGCTGTAATCTAGACGATAGGCAGTAAGCAATTGTTTACCGGCAGGGGAGCGCCTGTAAACAGTTGCTTATTGCTCACCATTTGTGGGCACTGAGAGCACTGATGTGAGCACTGACATGAGTTTAGGCACAATTGCAGCGATCGCCTACGGCATCCTCTCGCTAGGGGGTGGAGTATTCGGATATCTCCAAGCAAAAAGCACCCCCTCGTTAGTGTCGGGCGGTGTCAGCGGCATTGTGCTGATTGTGATGGGGATTTTACAAAGCCAGGGAATCGGTTGGGCGGCGGCGGTGGCGATCGCCATCACGCTGCTGCTGGTGATCGTTTTTATTGTGCGCTTAGCCAAAACCCGCAAGCTGATGCCTGCTGCCCTAATGATTGCAGTTGGGATAGTTGCGTTGCTGATGATGACGCTTGCTTGATCGGATACAGGCATAGGAGGGAACGGTATTTTCCCGCCTATGCTTGGGTCAGATGTTTGGCTCAGATATTTGGATTGGATGGTTGAGCTAGATAGTTGTATCAGCTAGTTGTGTCAGGCGGTTGCTGTTCGCTCTCGCTATGGCGGGGGTGCCTGAGGAGCTGGAGCCGGAGCTGCTTTGACCTCACATGGAGCCGTCTGGCAATTCTGAATATAGAGCTGCTCTACGTAAGGCTTTTGCCAGCTCAGCGGGATTTCGAGTAAGTCACGCGTGCCGGTAAACGCCTGACCGATGAAGAAGAATAAGGCAATGCAGTTAAGCGCAACGTGAGCTTTGCGCCAGCCATTGGAGCGGTCTTTGTAAATATCTTGCACGATCGCCAATGAAAAAATCATTAGCATGGCAGCGCTCATGCCGCAATAGTAGTGCGATACATACCATTCGGACCCACGCCGATAAATCTCGGGTTGGCAGCCAATCAAAATCAACCCCATTCCCGTCAATGTGGCAAACACTCCCCGCCATAGACTAGTGCGCGCTTTGTATAGCAGCACCAGTGAGCTAATGGTGAGCACAAACATGAGGATCACAAAGGTGACCCGAAACGACTCTTTCGCCCAGGTTTGATTCTTCAACATTTCCGAAAAGATGGGCTGGGCATTCCCTAACAGCGCGATTCCTACCACCGATGCGCTCAAATAACGCCCCAACTTTAAGTGCTCTGGCCCCACTACCGGGGCAATCTTACTCTTTCCCTCGGCAGCAGTTTGCATTCGCCGTTGACGGGTTTGCCATGCGTAGTGCACCACCATGCCAATCAGAGGGAATACGAAAAAGACAGCGATCGCCGGATGGACGAGTGTGGTGATATCCTCAGTGCTCATGCAACGACTCCCAATTCACATAAGGTTGAATATTCAAAATCCAGAAAAACTATCATTTGCCCTCAGCCAGGGCGAAATTTTCCAATTTTACGGCACAATTGCGTGAAGCCAGCATAAAGCTGCATGCGTAGTTATAGCCGTCGCCACAAACGTTAGGAAGCAGGTTAGCAGGTCAGCCAACAAGGGGCTTAAGCCCCTTGTCCTAAGGTGACTGGCTGAAGCTACATATAAGGTACCGCCGCCCGAACCAAGTTGCCCCAGCTCCTTTCTTCTGATATCTAACATCTTGATATCTAACATATCGACGTCAAACGTCCTGACATCCAACATACAGACAACCCGAGCGATCAAAATGAGTTTTTGCTGAAAAAACCCTGCCTGCTGAAGCGAGGGCAGTAAATCCTGGATTAATCCGTGTATTGATTAACACATCTGACTGTGGCTCATGATCGGACTTACTGAGCGGCGAGATGAGTGGCGGGCGAGTCAAAGGCGCGTTACCCAGTCAGGACGGAAAATTCTATTCAAAAGAATGACAGCGCATCCGGACTATAGCCTGCTGCTTTACGTACTCTTTATAATTACTACTCATCTTGTGAGGTTTACACTGAGAAAATTTATATTTTGTGCGCAGTCTTGCGGCTAGTCTATATAAAGTATGACGCTGATGCTAAACCCAAATTTATGGGTGACTGGCGATCGCAAATCATAGCTCTTAAAAACTCCTAGCCCTTAAAAATTAGACCTTTGATTAGGCTGTTGGTTTTATCCAACTAGCAGAATTATTCAATTTCCGGTTTGTTGGTTGCTGTACCGTTTCAAACCAGAGGCGTTTTGGCGATCAGATTCGCTCTCAGGCAGCCTCGTCAAATCCACATCCATGGTTTCTAGATTAGATTTCTAGATCAGCGTCTTTTAGATCAGTGCCTTTTAGATCAGTGCTTAGATGCATGGTTTAGGGAGCGATTTAGCCCCGATCGCGTCCCCTAAAACTGACGTTTAATTCAGTTT
>CASBQJ010000140.1 GCA_949127705.1 Synechococcales cyanobacterium PMM_0085 | reverse complement strand
GATATGGGAAAGCCCAGCAGCGATCAAGTCCCCGTCGAAGCGGGCAAGGTCATTGCCTCTGCTAGCAAAAATAGCGTGTCTTATGTGCTATCGACGGCGCGCAAGCAGTTGGGTTTGCCAGAAAAGGAAATTCCAGCGCCAGTCGAAAAGTCTGTGGCGATCGCGCCTACGCCTGTTGCACCTGCACCTGTTGTGCAACCTGAACCGACGCCTGTTGCTGTCCCAACGCCTGCCGTAGAAGACACAGAACCCGCTGTTGTCGTAGATGCAGCATCACCGTCAGAGTCTACGCTTTAGACGGTGCTCGCACCCAATGTCTGATCGCACTAGTAGTCTGAGGCACAAATCTGCCTGCCGTTCGTAGTGCAGGCTTCCAGCCTGCGCGGGCAAGATGCCCGCCCTACGGTAGCGAAACTTGCGCCGGCTTCTACTAGCTAATGGAGCCTGATAGTATCAATCATCTACTAGACTCCTTTTGGGCCACCCACGCTTGCAGCAGCGGATTGACGACCTCGGGGGCTTCATCTTGAGGGCAGTGCCCCAAGCCTTCGAGCGGAATAAAATCTTCGACAGTGGGAAAACCTGCAAGCTGACGACCCTGGGCAATCGGTTCCCATGGATCTACCGTTCCCCAGAGAATTAAAACAGGGCAGGTCACCTGCGGCAGCAGTTCCTCTGCCAAGGGGCCTTGAGAATAGCTAATGAAGGCCAAAAATACATCGGCTGCCCCCGGTTCATAGGCGGGCTGCATCAGCAAGCCCACTAGCTCATCGGTGACCGCATCTGGGCGGCCATAGGCTTGCAGCAGAATCTTGCGGACAACGTTGGGCTTGGCAATGCGATCAAAAAAGAAATGGCCGATCGCCCGGTTAGCCAAAATTTGCTGGAGCCAGCGAGACGAGATCCGGCGATACCAGGGCAATGCGGCCTGTTTGCTCTCGTGCAACATCCGCAGTGAGCAATTGAGCATTGCTACCCCCCGCACCTGTTCCGGCTGCATCACAGCCGCTTGCAGAGCCGCAATGCAGCCGATCGAGTTGCCAACCAAAAAAGCAGGTTCCCCAATCACCTCGCGGCAAAAATCGAGCAACTGTTCACCCCAGGTTTCAAACCGATAGTCGATCCCATCACCGGGTTTGGGCTTGGCAGACAACCCAAACCCCAGCAGGTCAATCGCATAGACTCGGTTGGTGGCTGCCAATCCGGGTAAGTTCTTCCGCCAGTGGTCGCTAGAGGCTCCAAACCCATGAATCAGCAGCAGCGGCGCGCCTGCATCTCCTGCGACTTGATACCGGATCGGGTAACCACGCCATTGCCAGTAGTTGGTTTTGGACTGGAGGCTGTCAGTGGCTAGGGTCATAGTGGATGTGGAGGCTGTAGAGCATTGAGACTCGGAGAGTTGAATGCGATCGAGTTGAACGCGATCGCCCTCCTCAACTATATCGCTTAACATTACTCAACATCATTCAGGGCGATCGCGGCCCCCTCTCCTACCTACCCCAGCGCCACCGTAGAGCGACCTACACCCGCTTGGCGATATACCCGTGTGGCTACCTCGGCCAGCTGCTGCATGGCAGTGCGCAGCTCTGTAGAGGTAGCAGTGAGGCTAATTCGGAAGCACTCCTGGGTGTGCTGCCAGGGTGCGGGCAACCCAGGGAAAAAATCTCGACCGGGTACCACAATTACCCCAGCCTGCTTTAGCTCTTGGTAAAACTCCCAGTCACTCATTGGCAAGTCTTGCAGCCACAGCCATGCAAAAATTGCCCCTTCGCCGCGATGTAAGAACCAGGGTAAATCATTTGGCATGGCCCCGTCTAAGGTCGATTCCAGCACCGCAAACTTGGCTTGATAGTGAGGTCGAATCACTTGCTCAGAAATCTGTGCCAGTTTGCCCGACCGAATTGCCCGAGCGGCGATCGCCTGCCCATAGCGCGACGAATGCAGACATAAATTCGTCAAAAATGCTTCTAGAGTTTGGATGATCTGCTCATCTCCGAGGGCAATCCCTACCCGTTCACCCGGCAGCCCCGCTTTCGACAGACTGGTACAGTGCACGATATTTTGACCAAAAATGGGCGTCATCTCCGTAAAATTCAAGCCGGGAAACGGCGGCGCATAGGCAGAATCAACAAATACAGGGACAGTGTGGGCGGCTGCCAATGCCGCAATTTTCCGCACCTCATCATCCGTTAATACATTCCCTGTGGGGTTAGACGGACGAGAAAACAGCACAAAGCCAGTAGTTTCGTTAATTTCCAGCTGGCTAAAGTCCGGGCGGTACTTAAAGCGGTGTGCCGCTACGTCTATGTCTAGCCGAGGTTGATACGCTCGCACTGCCCCTGGAGTGAGCGATACCCCCCCATAGCCCGTGTAGTCGGGGCTAAGCGGCAAAACGATATGCTTGAGCTGTCCATCGCACGTATGCCCGCCCAGCGCATTCGCGGCCAAAAAGTAGAGCGCTTGGCTCCCAGGCGTAATCAGCACGTTCCGCTCCGTTAGCGCTAGCCCATAGCGCCGATTAAAATCTTCCACGACCGCCTCAATTAGCGGCTGATATCCCTGACTTGCGCCATACCGGCATACCACCTCGCCATACTCTGCACTCGCCAGTAGCTCTGCCGTACAATCGCGCCAGAGTTGCTCCACCTCCGGCAAAATAACTGGGTTACCCGCACTCAGGTTGATAAACGCTCGTCCTTGTGCCGTCCGCAGCGTCTCAACAATATCTTTCATAATCGCCCGCACCCCAGTCAGGTGGGTCATTTGTTCGCCGATTTGGGTCAGTGCTGGAGGCATGAGGGGAATAGAGGATGAGGGAGGATAGGGGACGGACTAGGATGTAATGTAATTTGCGCGACGTAGCGAGCGATGTCAATGGTCCGGTCAGGTGATTTTTAGCGGAAAAGTGTTTCAGTAGGATGACCCTAGCCTTAGTCAGACTAGTGATATCCCTACTGAGTCAGCAATAGCGCTACAAAAGCGCTGGCAATCGGCACGGTGAGGTTGTCAATGCCGTACTTAGAAAACGCTTCCAGGCTAGTGGCGGCGATCGCCACTGCCAATGCTGCCAAAGCCACCGTATTCAAACTGGCCGATGTGGCGAGCAGGACACAGAAGCAAACTCCGTAGCTAGCGACCAGCATAGTTCCTGAGCCTTCCCAGCTTTTTTCTATCCCCCATAGCCGATAGGGATGCTTCCCCCACTGCTTGCCGACTAGCGCCGCTAACCCATCGCCCCAAGTCATCACCAAAATCCCCACGATGGCGTATTGAGGCTGCGTGTCCCAGAATCGGGCAATCAAAGCTCCAAAACTGACGGCATAGAAAAAAGTGCCTAAGCTCTTGCGCCCAACGCTATTGATCCCCGGCAAAATTGGCAACCGGTAAGACAGCAATGCCACCAAACTAAATAATGCCGAAGCGCTCACACCCAGCCAGGTTGGAATTTGCAGCCACCACGCCAGCAAAATTACATTGCCAATGCCAATGTGCACAATTTTTCTCACAGACTCTGAACCGACATTCCCCAGACGGTTCAGTGCTTCTGCCAGCGCGATTACACCGCCGACCCACAGAGTGGCGATCGCCACTTGCACCCACAGCGGCGGAGCAGAGGCAAACCAGGCCAACACGCTTAACAATGACCACATCCTAAAGACACTAGGGTTTTACTGTATTTTCACTGTAAACGCAGAAGCCAGGACAACACAAAAGTAGAGACGCGATTAATCGCGTCTCTACCACGAGAATGTAGCAAAAATGTAGAAATTAGGAGTAAAAATTAAGAAACTAGCGGAAACCTGGAGCGGGTTCTAACTTGCTTGCAGAGCCTTAACTCAGTTCCCTGGGCGTTCCACTGCACCTGATCAAAAACTTGCTCTAAGATATATAGCCCTCGCCCACACCCTTTCTGTTCATTAAACAGCTGAGTATTGCAGTTATTCGTGCAAGGGGAAGACGGGTCAAACCCTACACCTTGATCAGCAATAATCCACCAATGAGCGTTGTCTACCCTGTAGAACTCAACTAAAACAGTCTTGCGTGGGTCAAGATTATTTCCATGCTTCGCAGCATTGACCAGAGCCTCCTGCAATCCAAGACGCAGTTCAGCCTGCCACCGATTTGGGATTTCAGCTAGCAGGACATCCAGGACGGGACCCAGATGTAGCGTGGAGGCAAAACTCACCGTACCCCATCTGCGTCCATTTGGACGAGGCGTGATTGCAATCACTCAATAACCCTCACAGCTTTACTAGTGGACGGTCAGTGGTTCTCTATATCCTTTGAGACATTTCTATCTTAACACGGGTGGTAGTGAGATCCCCCCTTGCAATCGGCTGAGATGCCCGATCTCAAAGCATTTCCCTTGACTTCAAGCTGAAGCGGTCACTTGAAGGACAACGTGAAAGGCCGATGTTCCAAGCACCCGCGAAGGATGACGGTAGCTCTCTGAACTGTTCAAAATTTTCACCGCCCCATTGGGCATCTGATTTTGACCTCTAGCTACCCATTTGCCGCAAATACGCTTCATATCCCAGTGCATCCAGTTTGGTTTGCTTGTCCAAGACCATGGCACAGAGACCTTGCCGATAGCGTTGCACCTGCTCTAGCAAACTAGGTTGATGACTGGCCAAAATTTGCACCGCCAATAGTCCCGCATTTTGGGCATTGCCGATCGCCACTGTAGCCACTGGAATCCCCGCAGGCATTTGGACAATGGAATAGAGGGAGTCGATGCCCTGTAGATGGCGGCTGGCAACGGGTACGCCAATCACAGGTAGGGGCGTCAAAGCCGCCACCATTCCGGGCAGGTGCGCTGCCCCTCCGGCTCCGGCAATGATCACCTTGAGGCCGCGCAGGTGTGCGCCTTGGGCATACTCCACCATCCGTTCGGGCGTGCGGTGAGCTGAGACGATCGCCACCTCACAGGCCACTTGAAACTGCTCACAGATGGCGATCGCCCCCTGCATGGTAGGCAAATCAGAATCGCTGCCCATAATTATGCCAATTAGGGGACTAATCGGGGGGGTAACTACGGGAGATGTCATACCAATCGAGCCATGCAGAACCTGTCAGTAGTCGTCAATAGACACTAATCCTCATCCATCCGCGCCACAATCATGGCACAAATTGCAAACGCCGTTACCAAAGGCATTGGAGAATCACAATATACACCCAGCCCTGCAAACACTACGGCACAGGCCCAAGCCGCACCAGACCACAGCCGCTCTTGCGGGCTTAATCCTTTTTGTGCCTTAATGCTTTGCAACACATCTGAGGGAATAGGCAATGGCATCACGGCATGGGGTGGAAACGCCCAATATTCTTTGCGTTCTTTAAACAGATCGGTCCAGCCATGGTCGAGACACCACTCTTGAACCCACTCTGTGCAGTACTTGTTAATACCCATGGCTTTGACTGATTCGGTAAATTTGATCAATAACAATTACAAGTAAAGACCGCAGAAGCTCTGCCGTCTTTTGTCTGCCTTGAGGCAGATGTTTAGAATGGAAAAATTGGAAAATCTTTGTAAAATCTTTGTGATGTTACACAAATGTAAGGGTCACAAAGATACAAGCTTCAGATGCTTCCGATGTTTTGTAGATTAGCAGAGTCGAATCGATAGATGAGCGACAAGACATCAAATGTTACTTAACCCACGATAAGATAGGATGCCCTTAGGCAGTCAATAGGCAGCAAAAGACTCTTGGGCTAAGGAACTTAGACGGTTGAAGCAATGGGCAATACCTTTGGGCAATTATTTCGAATTACTACATTTGGTGAATCTCATGGCGGTGGGGTGGGGGTGATTATTGATGGCTGTCCGCCGCAGCTAGAGATCTCGATAGACGAGATTCAATTTGAATTGGATCGTCGCCGTCCGGGGCAAAGCAAAATTACCACTCCGCGTAAAGAAGCGGATCAGTGCGAAGTTT
>CASBQJ010000139.1 GCA_949127705.1 Synechococcales cyanobacterium PMM_0085 | reverse complement strand
GCAAGACATTGTTCGGGGGCGGGGGCACGGGGAGGAAGTCCCTCGCCTCTACCCTCCGAGATATAGCTTTCGCCAGTCATCTTAGGACAAGGGGCTTAAGCCCCTTGTTGGCTGACGTGCTAAACTGCGTCCTAACGTTTGTGGCGACGGCCATACTTCACCCCCAGCCCTAATACATCATCGGCTTCGCCGGATCAGACGCAAACGCCAACCACAGCGGAAATTGCAGCAGCGACAAATTCACCACATCTTCCGACTCATCCATAATGATTAGGGGCAACTGCTTTTGCTTCACCAACCGATCGGCTCGTTGAGCCAACGGTTCAGGAGCTTCAAACAGCACCACCCCTTGATCAGAGCCAAAATCACTGCGAGAGATCCCCAGACAATCTTGCAACCCTCGCCGCCACTCACCCAACCGCTCTGGTGAATCGGCCAAAATTAACGTCCGCACCCGAGGTCCATAAACCTTACGCAAAATAGAAATAACGGTCGAAGCCACCAAAATATTTTGCAACCGCGACCCCATCGTCCGCAGCGCCCCCTTACCACCCTGCGCAAAGAACCAATTGCCGACTCGCTCCGCATGAATTGGCTCAAACGTGCGGCGTAACTGCCAAGCCGCCCCATAATAATCGGGAGACGTGCGATACAGATCCAGCAGCTTACGGATCTGCCGATTTTGCTCCTGAAAGCCCTGCTCCGCAAACTGAGGCGCGATCGCCTCCTCCTCACGCTCCCGGCTAGCCGGACGCTTGACCTCTGGCGGTGGGGCAGGAGCCGCTAGCTTCAACTCCTCAGCCGCCACCACCAAATCTTGCAGACTGCCCACCAAATAATCTTTAAACCCCTGAATCCGAATGGCGACATCTTGAGAAGACCCCGCAAACGTAGAGCGCATCTCAGCTCGAATCCGCTCCTGCCGCCGTTCGAGCTGCTCGACCGAAAGCTGTAGCGTTTGACGCCGTTGCTCCAAATCACCCAAACCTTCTGTCACCAACCGCCCCAGGGCAAGCTGCGCCTCGGGCATCTGCTCACGCACCAAGCGATTGTAGGCAGTTTGCAAATCAGCCACATCACGCTTAAGCTGTGCCTCTTGCTGCTGGAGACGGGCAATCCGTTGGGCGATCGCCTCCACCTCATGGGTCTCACCCTCTGGTGATGATGGCCTAACCGCCGAGGCACTGCTATCTGACAGCGCCAAAGGAGCCACTGCGCCGTCAGGGACAGCGTCTAGGAGGCCAGCCTCGATTCGATCAGCGGTATCCGTAGTGGCGGTATCTGTAGTGGCGATCGCCCCTACCTCAGGCTCCAGCGGGTTCACCGCTGCCGTAGCCTCTGACGGCAACCCACCCTCTGGCAGGCCAGCATTGGTATCTAAATTTTGCAATTCGTCTGGGTTCATGGGAATAGAATCACTCGCAAACGGTGGGGCAACGCTGCTCTAGACAGGCCCTCAATAGCTTAGGGTCAAACAACATCGGCAAAAAATGGATGCTGTTGACTTCTTTGAAATAAAACAAAATCGGCATAGGCGGCCAGAAAATAGCCCAATTTTGCCAGTCGCGGTAAGGAAAACGGCGAAGTAAAGACTCGCCTCGGTAAATGTCCAGATCCGTACTGGTGAAGTGCAAGCGCAACGTCGCCGCCTGAATCAGCAAAAAAACACCGAATAGTGCGATCGCTCCACTGACCCAAAGCTGCACCCAAACCAGCGGCACAGCAATCATTAGCAGCGCTATCGGCAGCTTAAAGCTAGGCGCAAGCTGCACTGTCTCTGTTGAAACGGGTATAGACGGAGTTGTCGTCACAGGTACCACCGATCCTTGCTAGTTTCATCCAAGCCTACAGACTGGACGATTTGGATGCATCCCCATTCTAAACGCTGACGCGCTGCTCCCCGTATTTGTCCAGCTTTGCGCAGAGGATTTACCGAGCCGGCGCAGGCGGCTAAAGGGTGACACTACCAGGGCCATGAAACATCATCCACGACAGCAAAAAATTACTCACAAAAATAGCCATCAGGGCTGTGACCACAGCGGCTGTAGTCGATTGTCCTACCCCTTTTGCGCCACCTGTAGTTGTCAATCCCCAGCTACAGCCGATCACTGAAATCAACACACCAAACACCATAGATTTAATGAGTGAACAGAACAAATCCCATGTGGTTAAAAAAGTTTGAGCAGAATTTAGAAAAACCGACGAGGAAATTCCGTACAGTGAGTCTGCCAGCAGCAACCCTCCGGCCATGCCGATCACAAATGACAGAATTGTGAGCAGGGGAATCATCATGCAGCAGGCAATCAGTCGAGGCAGTACCAAGTAATCAATTGGGTCAGTTTTGAGCATGTAAAGGGCATCAATTTGATCCGTAACTTGCATGGTGCCAATTTCGGCTGCAAAGGCAGAACCCACTCGCCCCGTGACAACGATCGCCGTAATTAAAGGCGACAGTTCTCTGGCTAGGGCGATCGCCAACACCCCACCGACGGCAGTACCCGCCCCAAAGTTAATAAACTCGCGCGCTACGCCAATGGTAAAGACCATCCCTACCGTTGCGGCTGTGAGCAGGGCAATGGGCAACGACCCAGGCCCAACAATGGCCATCTGTTCTAATACATTACGGGAATGGATTTTCCCTTTGAGTAAATGGACAATTGCCTGCCCTCCCAGGAAAACAGCAGCAACGACCCGTTGCCCCCATCGCCTTAAGCTGTTACTACCAATCTCGTTAGTCAATTGCAAAAACCCCACGCGGCATTCGCCTGGTAACACTACATATCAGCGTGTTTTGTAACACTACATATCAGCGTGTTTTGTAACACTACATATCAGCGTGTTTTGTAACACTGTATAACGTGCAGCTGAACTCGCCTCGCCTCAGCCCGTCATAGTCTAACAAGAGCAGGCGGCTTAAAGCAGTTGTAGTAGATACTCTCAAGCATTGGGACAAATAATTAACATTGTGTTTATTTATGAGAACGATTTAAGATTTCTGACATCTAGAAGCGATGCCGCCGCTCTGCAATTATGGTAGTGATACCGCGCTGGTTTTGAAAGATGTGCAGTTTGCAACAGCGCGCTTCTACACCCTATGAGCCTTGTTCCCGGATTGCTGCGATCGCTAATTTTGACTGCTATCTTAACCTTCCTGGCTCCGCTGCTGGTGTTGGGCCTGTTTTTGCTGCCTCTGGTGCTGTTGGAGCGGCTGCATGGCCTAGAGACGATGAGTCGCTATGGGATTACGCAAATTGTTTATTTTCTGCAAACCTTTGGCAGCGGCAGTGCCATGCAAGGCGCATTAACGATTAGCCTGGTGTGCAGCATGGTGGGGATGCTGTTTGACTCTTACACGCTGTATCGCCAAGAGAAGTTAAAAGGCGAGGGTTAACGGAGACGTTAACGGAGAAACAGCCGCTGCTTTGTTCGGTTGATGGGTGAGGGTGTTGTAGGGTAGAGAGTGGAACTTTTCTATCTGTTCACTTCTTCCTGGCTCCTCCTCAACTCCATGCATTTTAACCATCCCGTTAAGGATTCCAAGTTTAGGCAGACTAGGTTTCAGCCGCTACCGCACCTTGTCTGGCGGCGCTGGGGGGCGATCGCCCTAACCACAATGCTGTGCTGGTGGAGCGTTGCTCAGCCCGTGGCGCTGGCTCGCACCAACGTCCCCCCGGTGAGCACCATTCAGCCTTACATCGATCGGGTCATGGATCGGGTCACCGAGTTTACCCTAGACAATGGCATGACCTTCGTCGTGCTAGAGCGGCATCAGGCACCTGTAATCTCGTTCATGACCTATGTGAATGTGGGTTCTGCCTACGAAGTCCCCGGCAAAACTGGAGTGGCTCACTTCCTAGAGCACCTGGCCTTCAAAGGAACGACCCAGATTGGCACTAGCGATTACCCAGCCGAAAAAACAGAACTCGATCAGCTCGATCGGCTGTTTGACAAGCTGCAAGCCGCCAGCATCGCCGGACGCACCGCTGAGGTTACTACACTCCAGAGTGAGTTTGATGCGTTGCAGCAGCAAGCCGCCACCTATGTGCGCCAAAATGAGTACGGTCAAATTGTGGAACGAGCCGGAGGAGTCGGTCTAAATGCCACCACTTCTGCCGATGCCACTCGCTACTTCTATAGCTTTCCGGCAAACAAGCTAGAACTGTGGATGTCGTTAGAATCAGAGCGGTTTCTAGATCCCGTATTCCGCGAGTTCTATGAAGAAAAAGATGTGATTTTGGAAGAGCGGCGGCTGCGCACCGACAACTCTCCCGTCGGCAAAATGATTGAAGCATTTCTAGAAACTGCGTTCCCTGGTCATCCCTATGGCCGCCCGGTGATTGGCTCAGAGCCAGACATCCGCAATCTAACGCGCCAAGATGTTAGCGACTTTTTTACGACGTTTTATACTCCCAATCGAATTACGGCAGCTATTGTGGGCGATGTAGACCCAGCTGACGTGAAACGCTTGGCAGAAACCTACTTTGGGCGCTATCAAACGCGATCGCGGGCACCCGATGTGGTCGCCATCACGCCAGTCCAGAGCAGCCCTCAAACCGTTACGCTCAATCTCCAAACTCAGCCGTGGTATTTCGCCGGATATCAGCGCCCTGCCAGCAGCGACCCTGACGATGCCACCTACCAACTTATGGCAGCGGTTTTATCGGGAGGGCGGACGTCTCGCCTATACCGGAACCTGGTAGAGCAAAAAATTGCGCTGGCTGTAGACGCGTCGAATGGGTTTCCGGGCGATCTGTACTCCAATTTGATGTTGCTCTATGCCCAGCCCGCTCCAGGCCATACGATTGAAGAAATTGCGGGTCTGCTAGATGCCGAGCTGCAACGGCTCAAAACTGAGCCTGTTTCTGCCACAGAATTAGAGCGGGTCAAAACCCAGTCTCGGGCAGGCATTCTTCAGCTGCTGGCCTCCAACCAAGGCATGGTGGGGCTACTCGCCGAATATCAGGCAAAAACGGGCAGTTGGCGCAATCTATTTGAAGAGCTGAAAGCAATTGAGGCGGTCACAGCCAGTGATGTGCAGCGAGTCGCTCAGGCTACTTTCGTTCCCGAGAAGCTAACCATCGGTCGGCTCTTACCCGAGGAGAAACCAGAATGATCCAGAAATCACAGGCGATCGCCTCGAATAGGATGCTTAAACAACGAGGCTTGACTACCCGATTGGCTCAACGCTTAATTAGTGCGATCGCGCTGCTGCTGCTATTTTCGTGGGTTGGCATCCGTCCCGTTCAGGCCAGCCCTGCCGTTCACTACGACCAGCTTCAGCTGCCGCCCCTAGCCGCTGTCAAGCTGCCCGACTACACCCGGTTTGAATTAGACAACGGCATTATAGTGTTCTTGGTAGAAGATCATGAATTGCCCTTAATTGACGGTTCGGCCTACTTCCGAGTCGGCAGTCGCTTAGAGTCAAGCGACAAAATTGGGATTGCCAACATCGTCGGCAGCGTTATGCGCAGCGGCGGCACGCGGCGGCGCGCCCCTGAAGCATTGAACCAATTTCTAGAAGACCGAGCCGCCTCAGTTGAAACAGACATTGATGCGGTCGCAGGCCGCGCTAGTTTTGGCACCCTGAGTGAAGACTTGGACGACATCTTTGAGGTGTTTGCCGATGTGATTCGTCATCCTGCATTTCCTGAAGACAAGCTGGAATTGACCCAAACCCTGTGGCGTGGCTCGATCGCCCGCCGCAACGACAGCCCCGAAAGCATTGCAGGTCGCGAGTTTGACAAGCTAATTTATGGAGCCGACAGTCCCTATGCGCGGATGGTCGAGTATGCCACGATAAATGCCATTTCTCGGGCAGATTTGGTCGCGTTCCATCGGCGCTATTTCCATCCCAATAATATGGTGCTAGGGATTATCGGCGACTTTAACACCGATGAAATGCGATCGCTGATTGAAAAACGATTTGGCGACTGGAGGCGCGATCCCACCGTCGATCAGCCCGACTTTGCCGCTCTACCCGCCGTGGCTCAGGCCACCTCAGGCGGCTTGTTTTTGGTAGACCAACCCCAACTAACCCAAAGCTATATCCAGATGGGGCACTTGGGCGGGCAGTTAAAAGATCCGGACTATACGCCCCTGTCAGTGCTAAACGACGTGCTGAATGGCCTTGGCGGACGCCTAGTCAATGAAGTGCGATCGCGTCAAGGGCTAGCCTATTCGGTCTATGCCTACTGGTCGCCTCAGTTTGACCACCCTGGCCTATTTGTGGGCGGAGGGCAAACTCGGTCGGATGCCACAGTACCCTTTATTCGGGCTTGGCAAGCAGAAATCGAGAAGGTGCGCACTAGCTTGATCAGTGAAACGGAGTTAGAGCAAGCCAAAGAGTCGTCGCTGAATGCGTTTGTCTTCAACTTTGAAACACCTGTTCAAACCCTGGCACGGCTGATTCGCTATGAATACTATGGCTACCCAGATGACTTTATCTTCCGTTACCAAAAAGAAGTAGAAGCCACGACGGTTCAAGACATCCAGCGCGCGGCTCAGACTTACCTCAATCCCGACCAGCTAGTCACGCTGGTGGTGGGCAATGCTGCCAGTATGCAGCCAGCACTCGATAGCTTGGGCCTACCCATTACGCCCATAGATATTGCTATCCCCAATTAACTGATTGCGGTGGTTTATGGTCTTTTCGGATCATCACAAATTGAGGCTGCACCTGGGCAGATTTGTTAATATCGGGGGGCATCACCCCCCATTGGGGATATTAGCCCAGCGGTAATGGGCATACTGTGTAGCAAACGGCGATCGCTCACCATTTGCCACTCAGCCTATCTTAATGTTCACTTCCTCTTAGGTTTCATATGGCAACCCGCTTTCTATTCAAACCACTAGGCATTTTATTAACTGGTTCTACAGTGCTGGTCTCCGGATTAGCCGCTGCGACCGTGAGCGTCCAACGAGCGGCTGCCGAGGTGACACCCCTGCGCCAAACAGGCGTTCTGGAGTCGGTTCAAGGCACCCATACTTTCTCTGGGACGGCTGGGCAACTGGTTTTTATTACGGTTGTTAGCGAAGATTTTGATTCGTCGCTCACAGTGCTGGCACCCAACGGCGATGAGCTAGCTACCAGCGATGATTTTGGCCGTTCTCTGAACCCCAGCGTTGTCTTAACGCTGCCCACAACCGGAGCCTATCAGCTAGTTGCCCGATCGCCCTATGGGCAAGCGGGTACCTATCAAGTTAGCGTTCGGGTCGCAACGCCCTACGACCAAGCCTATGCCAATGGGCTGAGATTAGTGATCGAGCGCAACTATCCTGGGGCGATCGCCGCCTTTAATGACGCGATCCGGCTAGACCCAAAGCAGCCGGGCCCCTACCTAAACCTAGCCGATGCGATTTATACACAGGCCACCACACTACAGCCTGAGGAGCGCGAAGGCGTAATTGGTAACTACCAACGCGCCGCCGATTTATATGAGCAAGCGGGCGATACCGAAATGGCTAATTCGCTGCGTGAGCAGGCGACCTATTACCAAGACTCTGAACTGCCAGTGCCTTAGGGCTGAACTTGGCTGCCGTGACTGCGCGGATCGTCAGCTGCTGTCGGTTTAGGGGCAACTGGAGCCTCTACTTTAGACACCTGTCCACTCGTGGGAGTAAACGGCAGCTCCGTCTGGGAGGCGAGAGCATCTAGATTAGCGGCCATAATCTGGCGGGGCTGTTCACCAATGGTATTGGCGATCGCCTCGCCAGCTGCGGTTAGGTAAACAAAATGGGGAATGCCATCGACCCGATAGGTCAATAGCTCGGGCAACCATTTATCATTATCGACATTGAGCATGACAAAGTTAACGCGATCGCTGTACGCCTCCTTGAGTTCGCTCATGTCGGTTGCCATCGCCTGACAGCTAGTACACCAATTTGCGTAAAATTCCATCAATGTGGGTTTATTGTTAGCTTGGGCTACTTCTAATGGCGTAGCCGCTGCGGCTAAGGCAGATAATGAATTAGAGCCAGTTTCTGTCTGCACCCCAAAGAAAATGGCAATGCTGAGGGCGATCGCCACCAGCGCAATCAAAAAATTGCGGATTTGTTTGCCAATATTAGAATCAGCACTCGAATCAGTGCCAGCCCCGGCAGGGTCAGAACCGATTGGCTTCAATGAATTAGATGAATCGGGCTTTGCAGTCATAGCGGATCAGATTCTCTAAACTTTAAGGTACAGAGTTTAAGCACGGTTGAAGATGGCAGCAAGGGGCAATGCGCGACTGATCTCTCCACCCCTGTTATCCCAAAACGTCCTTCCTTCCAGTCTACCTGAACTTTTATTAGCGCCAGCTGTGAAAAAACGAGTCACTCTTACCTTCCCCAAGCGCTCTGTTCACATGCCCGTCACCTATCGATTGGCAAAAGACTTTAACGTGGCTGCTAATATTATTCGAGCACAGGTCGCTCCCAATCAGATTGGCACACTAGTGGTAGAACTGTCGGGCGATATCGATCAACTTGATGCCGCGCTGGAATGGCTGCGATCGCAAGATATTGACATCTCTACGGCCAACCGAGAAATCCTAATCGATGAAGATGTTTGCGTGCACTGCGGACTCTGCACCGGGGTATGCCCCACCGAAGCCCTCACCTTGGATCCGCAAACCTTTCGGCTGCACTTTATGCGATCGCGCTGTGTGGTGTGTGAGCAGTGCATTCCCACCTGCCCCGTCCAGGCCATCTCGCCCAATCTGTAAGACCAGTTCCAGCCGCCCACAACCTCATTTCAACTGGCCATCCTGTGAAGAAATTTCCTATTGTCTCCCTATTACTGCTTCTGGTGGCATACGGTACCTTTAGTTGGTTTTTGTATCAGTCCACCGCTCCATGGATTGTCTGGGTGGTCGTAACCACCGTTGCGCTGACTGAAGCGTTGCTGTTGACGACCCTATCGCGAGGGCTCCGAGCCGCAATTCGCGGCTGGCTAAAGTCAGATATCGGTTACTTTTCTGTTGTATTAATTGGCGCTTTTTCGATCGCACTGGTATTGGTTTGGAATCATGTTTTTGAATACATTTTCCTAGTCGTGGCGGCTGAAATTCTCGCCCGCTTAGATTTGCAAATGGCAGGGCTAAATCGTTGGCAGTCTTTGGCGGTGTTGAGTTTCGTCTCGCTATCAGGTTTAGCGATTGGATGGGTCGTAAACCGATCGTTTTTCCCTGCAATAGTGATTCCTGCGCTACTCTAAAGTTTTTATGGACACTGAAGAAATCGGCACAGGGGGAAAGACCCCTACCCCAGTTTTCGTACACACTATATCTAACGTTTAACTGTCTTGCCCTACTACCAGCTTGGTGTAGGGCATTTTTTGG
>CASBQJ010000138.1 GCA_949127705.1 Synechococcales cyanobacterium PMM_0085 | reverse complement strand
TCCCATACTCAGATGTTCATGAAAGCGCTCGATTCATTGGGTAAATTGACCGATCCCTTTTTCGGTTCGATCAAGCCAGATGACACGGTAAATCTTTACTACAACCTGTCGTCAGATGGCCAAAAAGATGAGCGTGGGTCGTGGAATTCTGAGCCTACCTTCAACTATATCGCTGACCCACTTCAGCAAGTAGGTAGTTAACCCATAGCGTTACGGGTTGAACCCTGAAAACCCAACGGTAACAGTTAGTCTATTACCTATTATTGCTGTTGTATGCCCTGTGGGTATGCAGCAGCAATATTTGTAAAAGGATAAACGCCCTTACCAGATTTATACATCTGATCAGCAACGCCAACTATCGGATTGAATTTTTAACGAGAGGCAACAAAACAGTTGAAGGAGAACCCGAACTCTCATAGAATTGGAAGGAGCTAATTTCTATTGCGAGTGTGGTGTATGCAACGTGTTCAATTCCCTAGCCTGACTGCTACTCTCAGAACTGTGTTGCTGAGCATCAGTTTAGCTAGTGGGCAGGCGATCGCCCAAACGCTGCCCCTCGCACCCGATCTAATTGCCTTTAACTCATCTGCGGGCGCAGAGCTGCTGCTAGAAAGTGAGGCTAAGCAAGACTATTGGAATTTGAGTATCCAATTTGTGACTCAGATTAATCAAGCCTATTGCGGTGTGGCCAGCATGGTGATGGTGCTAAACAGCATGGGAATTGCCGCCCCCGAAGTGCCGCAATATGCGCCATATCATGTCTTCACACAAGAGAATTTCTTTGACAATCCTGCACTGCGGCAGGTGCTAGCTCCAGAGGTAGTAGCTCGCCAGGGGATGACGCTAGATCAACTGGGACAATTGCTGAATAGCCACCCTGTCAACGTGCAGGTTTATCATGGCGGCGATGTCACGTTAGCCGAATTCCGCCGGCTGATTGCAGAAAATTTAGATCAGCAGGGAAATTTCGTGATTGTCAACTATCTGCGAAGCAGCATTGGCCAAGAGCGAGGCGGGCACATTTCACCGGTGGCAGCCTATAGTGCGCAGAGCGATCGCTTCTTGATTTTGGACGTTGCCCGCTACAAGTATCCACCCGTCTGGGTGACAGCAGTAGACCTGTGGCAGGCTACTGCAACCGTCGATACCTCCGTGGGGAAAACCCGTGGGTTTGTCTTGGTCAATCCCCGCAGTGGTTCAAATTAGCCAATCAGAGCGATCCGCCCCCTACTCAGGTCTACTGGATAAAAATTCGGTAATCGGCTCCAAGACGGATTGATGCTTGAGGTGAGTTTGATGACGCGTCGATTGAAGTTTCCGAATGCCGCCAGCAACCGCTAATCCTGATGTAGCGCTTACCAAAATACATAACCCGACATTACGAATGGCCAAACTCCGCTGCTGTTCACGGAGGGCATACTGCGGTGCGGCATCAATTGACGCAGTTAATGATTCAGTATTTGATCTGATCTGATCAGTCACGATGATGCTGGTCAGTATGCTAAAAACGGTTCCAGCCGTTAACATCGCAGGCAGTAGAATGGTTCTAATGGGAGATTGGTTCATGACTAAAATTCCAAATAAAGAACGACGTCGGTCAAGTGACAAAGACTAGGTTCAGGCAATGCAGCTATCTTTAGAGTTGTCGGAGACCGAAGCTGAATTGTTTAGATGAGAGCGGCAGATGGCTGACTAAAACGGCTTTTATGCCGGAGAAGACTAATACATATGGCTGATTAACAACTGACTTAACTTTTCATATGTTATGAACAAGAGGCGATCAACGTCTCGTCAAAATAGGCAAGTTAAAGCTATCTTTATAAAACTTCTGTAGTTCATCAAAATTAGATAATAGATGTTTCTTAAGTTTATTGAAGCTTTATCCAAACTATCCGGCATCAAGAAAAGCATATTATTAGTAGAAGACAACGCAAGTTTAGTTACTGTAGTGCGGGCATCTTGCCCGCGAAGGCTGGAAGCCTTCACTACAAACGGTAGACAGACTTACGACTCAAACTCCTAGCGGTTTAGATTTACTGAAACTTTATTTAATTCATCCGGCAGTCTTGCTTAAGTTGTGAAAGATTAAGCAGGATTAGAGATGATGTAACTAAACTATATCCAACCTCGAAATCTGGAGTTTGCCCACTGCCACATTGTTGAAGATTCTGCAATAAACAGCAGTTTTAATGATTCTCTTATTCCTTCTTCTCAAGTAGTAGTAGAGCAATGCAACGACGAAAAGTCTTAGTTTTATCTATTATATGTTTAGGTTCTGTATTAGCAGTCTTGCGCTTACCTCTATTTCATCCTGATATGAAACGTGTGACTCAGGCTGTCTCTAGTAAAAAGATAAACTTATCGCATATTCGTCAACGGAGCAACGTAGAACGATTAAAATTAACTAGGAAATGCGTCAACTGTGATTTAAGTGGAGCAGATTTAAGTGGACTTGACCTCAGCCGAGTTAATTTACAAGGCGCAAATCTGACTCGTGCTAACTTGAACCGAACCACTTTAATCAATGGCCTAATGGCCAGTGTGAATTTAAGCAATGCCAGCCTAAAAGAAGCCAATTTGCAGGGTGTTGATTTGCAAAATGCAAATTTAGCTCAAGCTAATCTCAGCAAAGCTCAAATGATGCATGCGAGTCTAGCGGGAGCCAATCTACGCCAAACCATCTTCGATTTGGCCGAACTGCGTGCAGCAAATTTAATGGAAAGCAAGCTTGAAAAAGCGCATTTAAGGCAAACTAGTTTGTATGGCGCTATTTTAACTCGGGCAAATCTGGCGATCGCTGATATGACGGGTGCCGACCTGCGGTATGCCAATTTTCTCGATGCTAACTTAAAGGGTGCTACTTTACGCAACGCGCAGCTAGAGTTTGCAATTATGCCAAATGGCAGCACCTACCAAGGTAATGTGCCCTATTAAATGTATTCTGCCCATGTTAGGATCACAATGTTATGACTTTGCTCAAACAGTACTTTTTCTCTACCAGGCATTTGCCACTCAAAGCGGGAAGTGTATTGCTCGCGTTGCTGGTAGCCAGTATCGGTGTTCAACAGCTGCGATCGCTATACTCTTCGTTTGCCAATGTCGATTTACGACTTACCGTTAAACCACAGGCTCTAGGGGTCTACGCGATCGCAGGCACGACCAACTTACCCGATCATACCCGGATAGTCGTATCTGCCGTGCGGTATCTATCATCTGCCGACCCCCATTCTCAACAGTTGAACCCCAAACCGACCTACTCTATCCTGGCGTATCAATCCGCTCAAGTCATGGGCGGTAAATGGCAAGCTGAGTTGAACCTGTGGCAGGTAGCCCCAGATGGACAGTATGTAGAAGTTTGGCAACCAGAGCAAGCTAAGCTAAACCTGGCGCTGGCACCGAGTGACGATATAGTTTTTCTAGCCGCGTTGAATCCAGTTAGCGCGGTAGATCAGCTACCCGTATTAGAACAACAGCTTCGCGACAAAAAGCTTAGGCTCAGTGGCAAGCTAATTTATACTACCGCCGAGGGGCAGCAGTATGTACAGGTGCAGCACATGCAGACGGTAGCCTTACCAAATCAAACAACGAACCCGGTCGCAATCGACCCTGAGCAAATTAATGGCGGCTGGGGCGCACGCTATTTGATGCCTGGAGAACCTCAAAACCCTTATCAATTAGAGAAACCCAAAGATCGACAAACGAACGCTCCAATGAGACGAGAAGAGTTTCTACAGTAGCTCAAAGAAAATCGTAGCTCAAAGAAAATCGGTAAGTCAGCCAACCTCAAACAAACCCAAAGACTAAAATTCAGTGCCGTCCGCTAAGCGGGCGGCACTGAATTTTAGGTTGCCTGAATCAAGTGGAATCTGCTCGAACACCGACTTAAGTAGGTTTAAACAATGTTTTGATTGCAGTTAACAGCTCCTGCTCTAAGTAAGGCTTGGTAAAGTAATCCGTCGCACCTAGCTGCATTGCTAGCCAGCGGTGTTTATCATTACTACGAGAGGTTAGCATGATGATAGGAATTTTAGAGATTTGAGCGTCTTGACGACGATAGCTGAGAAATTCAAAGCCATTCATATTCGGCATCTCGATATCACAGATTACCAGATTTACCGATGAACGCTGACATTGGTCGATCGCTTCTCTACCATCTCGCGCTTGTAAGACTCGAAAACCAGCCCGCTCTAGAGACAATGCTAAGGTTCTGCGTAAAGTAACGGCATCATCAACCAC
>CASBQJ010000137.1 GCA_949127705.1 Synechococcales cyanobacterium PMM_0085 | reverse complement strand
TTCTTGACAGATGTTGAGGATATCTGGAACAGACTGGAAGGGAAGTGTCATGCCGTTACGATGGCGCAACCAGGACAGCATTTCAGAGCCAATGTGCAGCATCGGGCTAGTCAGTTGAATCGTACAAGCATCAAATGTCTGAGGCTTTGTTAGGGCGGTGGAAGAAGAGGAAAGCATGGGTTAGGCTGCCAAATTGATAGGAAGGCTCAGGCTAATGCCGCTGCGATAGATTTGGTGCGCTTTGAAATTTCCTGGCGTGACGTTGGCTAACATGCCGCTGATGGGTTGCGAAAATACTGACCCTTCGGTAAACATTTGCACAGCCTGTCGCCGTGCCTGTTGACCCGATGCAGGTGAAACAATCCAACCGCTACGTTCTCGCAGGGCATAGCTAGCTCCCTGCAAATACTCAGTTGCAAAGGGATGTTCCCACAGCAGGCTAATCAGGCTGTAGGCACTGGGTTGCTTGAAATTTACAACGTTATCCCAGTTTTTGTCTAACTCATGCCAAGTGGCGGTAAAGCGTCCGGCACCGCTCGATCGCTCTCCGCCAATGCCGTCTTCACCCAGCAGGTTTAGGGCGGATGCTAGCTGTGTTTCCAGGACTGAATCAGCATGAGGAAACTGAATCAAGAAGTACAATCCTGTTTCTGGCTGAAATTGAATCAAGCCAACATGGTAGAAGTTGCTAGCTCGGGTAGTGCGATCGAGGCTAACTTTAGGAACTCGCTGTGACTTAAACATTTCGCTGTAGTCAAACGTTTGTTCACGCTCAAGTTGCCCAAACGTTTTTGACTGCTTTACTTTTAGCTCTAGTTCTGCTCGATCAAAATCGCTAAACCCTTCCCCTTGATACCATCGTTGCCAAACTCGCAGGGGCAAATAACTTAATTTCTTATACTCTTTGGCAAAAGCCAGATCGTCGTCTGGGTAGCCTTTTGGCGGCTCAATTGGGCACGGGAGATAATAGGTTTCGCTCTGAAAGATAAAGGTAGAACTGAGGCGAAAGGGTGGTTCTATTAGAGGCGATCGCTCTTTTTGGGGGAAGCGTGCCAATAGCTGTTCCACCGCCCCGCTACCAAACAGTCGCGCATAGGAGCTAATCCAGGCACTAAACAGCGTATCTGAACAGGCTCGTTCCCCCACGGCTTCCATGCCAATGCCTAAGTCACCAAAATGGACTGGGTTACGCCCAAAGTCGAGTTTAACTAGCTGCCAATGGCTCATGTTAGCTGCCTCCAGGAAGCAACTGCTGCTGAATATCGCCAAAGCTACCGAGCAGTTCTGTTGTGTCGGTAAAGGTGATGCGGGGTGCTGTCCAATCGACGGTGCCAGTGCCAATGGTTTGGTATTGGGCAAGGCTGCGATAAAAGAACTTGATGTGCTGGAACTTAACTTTACCGTAGCCGCGTGAGCCGTGACCGCCAAGGGCGTCATCTTCTAGAATGGCCAGGGCGATCGCCAAATTTTTCAGATCTTCAACCACTTGTGCTTCGTTTTCAATGGTGTAGACCAACTCAAACTTAAATTCAGACCCCGCCGGAACACGCTCCACTTGGCGAGGGTTAGCGGCAGAAGTAATGCGATCGATCCCATTTTCAAACTTCCACTCGGTCATGTTCAGCCCAGTGTCAATCCGCTTGAGCCTCTCTGCCGAATGTGGGTCTAAATGACAGTCTCGCACAATTAGCCTTGCAGGTGCATTGCGTCCAGTGACTTTAGTGTGCTCCACCCCAGCAATGGTTTGTTTGGGCGTTTTTGCTTCTGGTTCAACATCATCCATGACATGGGTGGTTGGAATCCAGCATTTTGTGCCCGTTGAGCCAAAGAGACGGCTAACTTGGCAAGTACGTGCTCCCTCAAAAAAAACAAACTGATTAGGATTCTCCTTTGTCCCGACATCAGTATAGCCGTCTACCACATCATCACTTTCATAGCGATAGGTATCGCGACTGCCTTTACGATTGACTGGCTTATTGTGCAGACGTTCCAAGATCGATCGCAGTTTACCTTTGATGGATGAACCAGGTAGATAGGGCTGCTGGGTGAGCGGATCGCGGATCACAGGCTTGTCTAACCCACCGATATCCAACGTCTCACCGCCTCCGCCAATGTGCAGCCCAGTTTCTACCAAGAGCGTACTTTCAATCCGAATTTTGCCAGCGAGCTGCTTCTGTGGTCTTGTCACAACAGTCATTAATCTCTTCCTCCGCTAGCTTTGTGATAGGCAATTGTAGACTCAAGAAATTGCACCAAGCGCTGAAAATCTTCAATGCTACGGACTTGATCAATGGCCGCACTCATAACTTTGCTCAATGCTTGTACCGATGATTGTCGCGCAGCAGCATAGGCTAGTTTAGGTTTGAGCATCACAATATCAGTTTCAATCTTTGAGAAATCGTCATCTTCGGGCAGGTCGGCTTTAATCCGATTCACTGCATCTAGAAATTTTCTAACTTGGTTGGTTTTCAGTTGGTTCTTTTCCAAGTAGCTGCCAAATTCTTCGGCGTGTTCTACTAGTGCACGAATGGGATAGCCGCTAAACCCACCTGATAGGCCAGCAATTTGCTTGATGATGGTTGCAGTGATGTCTCCAGGAGAATTTTGAGATTGAG
>CASBQJ010000136.1 GCA_949127705.1 Synechococcales cyanobacterium PMM_0085 | reverse complement strand
GCCTGAAACTCGGCCTTGAGCCGTTTGTATTTCTCGGCCTTAAGTCGATCTTGGGCAAGGCGATCGCGCTGATCCATCAGCTCACGTTCAACAATCCGAAACTTTTCCTCGTGCTCCTTTACCGCATCCAGCTTGGTTTTTGCCTGGACAATCTTGCGGTCAAACGACGCCACCCCCGCCAGCTCATCAATAATTTCCCGCCGCTCGCGCGGGTTCATCGAAATGATGCTGGTCACGTCTCCCTGAAGCACCACGTTGTAGCCTTCTGGATAGACATGAAAGCGGTGCAGCTGCTCGTGTAGCTCGGTGAGAGTGCAAGGTAGCCCGTTGATGGCATAGGTGGAGGTGTAGGTGCCTTGCTGAGTCACCCGCAGTTTGCGCGTGACCAACCATTCGTTGGGCAATTGGGGGCTGGGTAAGGTCGCCTGAGGTTCTTTGGTTTTACCCTTGCCGCTAGTCTTGTCGTAGCCTTTAGCCTTGCCGTTGCCCTCAGCCCTATCTGCCTGCTCGCTCAAAGACAGCCCACGGTCAGCCCCATTGACCTCATGCTCCGCACTGTCTAACGCGATTTCTGCATCGCCTGTAGTTTCTGCGCCCGTTTCTGCGCCCGTTTCTGGACTGGCCTGACCCTCTGGCTCCCCCGCATCGCCCCGATAAGTGGCCATGTCTGCGTCGTCTAGGGCAAATGTGACCGTCACGCTGGCTTCCACCGTCGCCCGTCCCCGCGTGGCCACAGTTTGGTTCACTAGGTCGGGTAAGCGCTCTGCCCGCATTCCCTTTGACCCCGCCAACCCCAGCGCAAACAGCAGCGCATCTAAAATATTGGACTTGCCTGACCCGTTGGGACCCGAAATCACAGTAAATCCCCGCAGGAGTGGAACCTGCGTTGTGCCGCCAAACGATTTGAAGTGAGAGAGTTCGACGCGCTTAATATGCACGGGGAATGGAGATAGGGCAGGGGACTAGGTACAAATATACTAAAGAATGGGGGTGGTTGACCAGTAAACTTTCGGCCTATATCCTTGCAGGAGAACCTTGAGCCCAGGTCGGTTGTCATGCCCACAAGACCTCTCTTGTATCATGGTTTCCTCAAAATAGGTGGGATAGGCAGAATGATTTTGGCTGGGTGCTGCGGTGCGATCGCGCCGCAGAAACCTCCTGATTGAACAGTCGTTCCCTTAGAATAGGTAGGCAAGAGCCGAGTGATCTGCCGAATTAATTAGCATCACTACGGTTTAGACATAACGTTCTTAGATTTAGAGTTCTTAGATATTTAGAGGAGTTGCGTTCGTGGAGTCCCGCTATAACCCCGCCGCGATTGAGGAAAAATGGCAGCAGACCTGGGCCGAACTGGGGCTAGACCAAACGCTAGATGCGTCTGATCGGCCCAAGTTCTATGCCCTGTCTATGTTTCCTTATCCGTCGGGCAACCTCCACATGGGGCATGTCCGCAACTACACAATTACGGATGTAATTGCCCGCGTCCACCGAATGCAGGGCTATCGGGTGCTGCATCCCATGGGCTGGGACGCCTTTGGCCTGCCGGCCGAAAATGCGGCGATCGATCGCGGCATTCCGCCCGCCAGTTGGACCTATCAAAACGTGGCTCAAATGCGCGCCCAGCTGAAAAAATTGGGACTATCGTACGACTGGGATCGCGAAGTCACCACCTGTTCGCCCGACTATTATCGGTGGACGCAGTGGCTGTTCCTTCAGTTTTTTGATGCGGGCTTAGCCTACCAAAAAGAGTCGGCGGTGAACTGGGACCCGATCGACCAGACGGTGTTGGCCAACGAGCAGGTTGATAGCGAGGGCAAGTCGTGGCGATCGGGTGCCAAGGTGGAACGGCGCTTGTTGCGGCAGTGGTTCCTCAAAATTACCGACTATGCCGAGCAGCTCCTGCAAGATTTAGACCAGCTCGATGGCTGGCCAGAGCGCGTGCGGCTAATGCAGGAAAACTGGATTGGCAAGTCCACTGGTGCTCAAGTCGTATTTCACACCGAAACTGGAGACGAGCTGCCCATTTTTACCACGCGCCCCGATACGCTCTGGGGAGCGACGTTCATGGTGCTATCGCCGGAGCATCCGCTGGTAGAGACGCTGACGACGCCTGATCAGGCCAGTGTCGTGGCCGCCTACAAAACGGCGGCGGCTGGCAAGAGCGAAATCGATCGCACCGCTGAAGACCGGGAGAAAACGGGCGTGTGGACGGGTAGCTATGCGGTCAACCCGGTGAATGGCGATCGCATTCCCGTTTGGATTGCCGACTACGTGCTGGTGGGCTACGGGACGGGGGCGATCATGGCCGTGCCCGCTCACGACGCCCGCGACTTTGCCTTTGCCCGCACCTACAGCTTGCCGATCAAACCCGTGATTCAACCGCCCGACCGGGTGCTAGACGCCGCCACCATGACCGCTGCCTACGTGGGTGAAGGGGCGATCGCCGACTCAGAAGCCCTGAATGGCATTCCGGCAGGTAAAGGCGCTGGCCAAAGCGTAGCCGCCGCAATTCAGTGGCTGGAAGCCAACGGCAAAGGCAAGGGCACCATCACCTATCGCCTGCGCGACTGGCTGATTTCGCGGCAGCGCTACTGGGGCTGTCCGATTCCTGTAGTGCACTGCCCAAGCTGCGGCACCGTTCCCGTTCCCGACGATCAATTGCCCGTTCAGCTACCCGACGATGTGGAGTTTTTGGGTCGTGGCCCCTCGCCCTTGGCCAAGCTAGAGTCGTGGGTCAACGTTCCTTGTCCCACCTGCGGCACCCCGGCTCAGCGCGAAACCGATACGATGGACACCTTCATCTGTTCGTCGTGGTATTACCTGCGCTACACCGACGCCCAGAACCCGCAGCAGGCATTCGACCCAGCCAAGGCCAACGACTGGATGCCCGTTGATCAATATGTCGGTGGGATTGAACACGCGATTTTGCACCTGCTGTATTCGCGGTTTTTTACCAAAGTGTTGCGCGATCGCGGCCTGCTCAACTTTGACGAACCGTTTAAGCGACTGTTGACCCAGGGCATGGTGCAGGCGGCGGCCTACAAAAACCCGACCACGGGCAAATATATTGTGTCTGCCGACATCAGCGACCTGGCCAACCCCACCGATCCAGTCAGCGGCGAACCGCTAGAGATCGTGTTTGAGAAAATGTCCAAATCCAAGTACAACGGCATCGATCCCAAAGAGGTGCTAGACAAGTACGGAGCCGACACCGCCCGCATGTTCATCTTATTCAAAGCACCGCCCGAAAAGGATCTGGAGTGGGATGATGCCGATGTCGAGGGGCAGTTCCGCTTCCTCAATCGTGTCTGGCGCTTGGTGAGCGAATTTGGGGCTGGGGCGAACGACCGTTTGCCCCTACCGGATCTGGCAAACTTGAGCAAACCCGAAAAAGATTTACGGCGAGCCATTCACACCGCCATCAAAGAAATTACCGACGACCTAGACGGCGACTACCAGTTCAACACGGCTGTGTCGGAGCTGATGAAGCTGAGCAACGCCCTCAACGATGCCCCCTGCAAAGATTCTCCCATCTATGCCGAAGGCATCGAAACCCTGCTGACCCTATTGGCTCCCTTTGCGCCACACCTTGCCGAAGAGCTGTGGCACGGGCTAGGCCACACCGACTCGGTACATCGCCAACCCTGGCGCAAAGCAGAACCCGACGCTTTAGCAGTAGACGAAATTTCCCTTGTGATTCAGGTCATGGGCAAAACCCGAGGCACCATTCAAGCCCCAGCTGGAGCCGATCAAAAAACCCTGGAAGCCCTGGCAACCGAGTC